>NZ_JACJDS010000001.1:0-196594 GCF_014163635.1 Pseudoalteromonas sp. SR44-8 | reverse complement strand
GTTATAATCGGCGGATCTACGCAGCGTGCTTAGGCACATCAGAGCGGGTCATTAGCTCAGTTGGTAGAGCAGTGGACTTTTAATCCATTGGTCGATGGTTCAAGTCCATCATGACCCACCATTCTTTATTCGTAGAATAGTAGAGTGGTTATAATCGGCGGATCTACGCAGCGTGCTTAGGCACATCAGAGCGGGTCATTAGCTCAGTTGGTAGAGCAGTGGACTTTTAATCCATTGGTCGATGGTTCAAGTCCATCATGACCCACCATTCTGGTTTATTCAATTTCAGTTTATCTTACCCCTATTTAGTAAATTCACATCACTTTACATCAAAAGAAAAAAACACTTACAAAAAATTATCGTCAAGCTAAATATAAATGCGTTAATCAAATTGCTATTATATCAATCGTGTTAAGTTACTGACCATTTATAGCGACAGATAAATACAGTGATAACAAGGCTTAAATTTTGACATGTAGTTGTTCTCGGCAATTGCTCCTGCATTGCTCTACCTCCTGCATCCATGCAGTCGTACATAAAAAATAACTAACGCAGTTAACGCTTTATTTAGCCTGCTAGAATGATTAAATATTTAAGTAGATTGGTATTTATGACCACTACTGTTATTTAGTTTTATATTCTCGTATAATCCGCCCCATAAATGCACTGTAGATTAAGTGGTCGAGAAATGAGTTTAGCTCAAACTATTATGCCTGAAGGTTATATCTTTCCTCCTAAACCAGCTCCATTGAATAATGATGAGCAGGCGCAATACAAAGCACGTATCAAGCAATTATTGATTGATAAAAATGCCGTATTGGTTGCCCATTATTATACTGATCCTGAAATTCAAGCGCTTGCTGAAGAAACTGGCGGTTGTGTTGCTGATTCGCTAGAAATGGCTCGCTTTGGTGCCAAGCACGATGCTGACATGATTATCGTTGCCGGCGTACGTTTTATGGGTGAAACAGCAAAAATACTGACACCGAATAAAACCGTGGTTATGCCAACACTAGAAGCAACTTGTTCGCTTGATATTGGTTGCCCAATTGATGAGTTCTCAGCGTTTTGTGATCAGCACCCTGATCGTAAAGTGGTTGTATACGCAAATACATCAACTGCCGTTAAAGCTCGCGCTGATTGGATTGTTACCTCATCGTGTGCCCTTGAGATTGTTGAGCACCTAGATGAAATGGGTGAAAAAATCATTTGGGGCCCAGACAAACATTTAGGTGCCTATATTCAAAAGAATACTGGCGCTGATATGATCATGTGGAATGGCGCATGTATCGTGCATGACGAATTTAAAACCAAAGCGTTAAAAGACATGAAAGCGCTTTACCCTGACGCTGGCGTTTTGGTTCATCCAGAATCACCAGCAGAAATTGTAGCGTTAGCTGATGCAGTAGGTTCAACCAGTCAATTGATCAAAGCGGCACAAACTATGAGCAATCAAAAGTTTATTGTTGCCACTGATCGCGGCATTTTTTATAAAATGCAGCAGTTATGCCCTGATAAAGAATTTGTTGCCGCACCAACGGCTGGCGAAGGCGCAACCTGTAAGAGTTGTGCGCACTGCCCGTGGATGGCAATGAACGGCCTCAAAGCGATTGAGGAAGCGTTATTAGATGCAACTGGCAAAGAAGTGTTTGTAGATATGGACCTTCGTGAAGGCGCACTCAAGTCGCTTAATCGTATGCTCGATTTCTCAGCGTCACTCCAACGCTAAACTAGGTTATAAAGATAAGGCCGCTGGTATTGCTATCAGCGGCCTTTTTTGTTTGTTTACTAGGCAGTTAACAGGCAAAAGGGAAAAACACCTTGCACCGCCGCGCGCTATTTCATACTATTACGCCGCGTTATACATTAACGCCTGCGGTGAGGTGGCTGAGTGGCTGAAGGCGCACGCCTGGAAAGTGTGTTTAGGTTAATCCCTAACGAGGGTTCGAATCCCTCCCTCACCGCCATTATTCAATATTAGGACGCCTCATGGCGTCCTTTTTTGTGCCTATAAAAAAGTGAAGTAAATAACTCAAATTCTAACTATTTTTTACTTTTTATTAGGTATTGGTGTTTAGTTGCTTGCAATAATAAATATAAAATGAGCAGCGCTAAAGTTGTAGTTAAACTTAAAACGACCGTTATTTAGTTATTTTGTTTGCTAGGTTAGTTAATAAATCAACGGCTTTAAAGCTCGCCGCTTCCATTTGCGATATATGATCAATCATTTTATCCGAATGGCCATCTGCAAAGGCTTGCAATGCTTGTATGCCATGGTTGTGAATCTCGGCGTGCGGGGCTTCTAAGTTTTTAAATTCAATATGGGAGGCGTATTTAGCTGCACCATCACCTTTATAGTACCATTTACCTAAACGACACATTGTGTGATCGGCAAATTCATCTGTGGTTTTATCAGATAAACCAAGTAGTACCTTATAAACTTCCAGTTTCCAAACGATATGATCCATTTTTACCGTCTGAATAAATGCGTTTTCAGTTGAGTCGGTAATAACTGAATACATGTTTTGTGAGAACGTAACAATTTTATTAGCGGTATCTTCGATAGCCGCTGAACTTTCACTGATCTCATTACTTTGTTTCCCGACGTCGGTAATGTTGCCAACAACGTGGTCCATTTGTTGGTTTACTTGTTCAATTAAGCCTGAAATTTCATTCGATGCATCAGCTGAGCGTTGTGCTAATGTGCGAACTTCATCTGCAACTACGGCAAAGCCTCTACCTTGTTCTCCAGCTCTGGCGGCCTCAATAGCAGCATTAAGGGCTAGTAAGTTAGTTTGGTCAGAGATGCCTTTGATAATGTTTACAAAGTCATTAATCCCTGCTGTGACTGTTTGTAATTGCTTTACAGATTCAGAGGCTGTTTTAGTGTCTCTGGATATCACAGAAGTTGATTGCAAAGTGGCGGATAGCATTACAATAATGTTATCAAGCAACTGCTGTGATGATTGAAAGCCATCTCTGTGCATTACAAGTTCACTTGAATTTGCTGCTAGGCTCTCCCTGATTTGCTCTATTAAAATTGAAGACTGTAGCCACAAGCGGTTTAATTCGTCTTGTTGTTTGGCAGTTTTATCAGTTTGATTTATTTGCGCTACTAACTGACTTTTAGCATTCTTAACTTGTTCTAGTTCATCATGCAGTGCTTCATTTTGGTTACGAATATCTACAATTTCATTTTTTAGTTTTGCAATTTCTTTTTTATACTTAGAATTAAATATCACGTATTTGTCCAACTGTTTCTGTAAATGTGCCCAGAGTAAATCTCAGCGTTGTGCTAGCACACTTAATCTAATAGGTTATTAGGTTAGTTTAGCAAACTATGTCGTAATTTTTTTGAGCAAGCGCAATAAAACAGTGTGCCATTGCTATTTTTAGGTCAACAGAGCAGCCTTAATGCGAGGAAATAACATCGCTTTATTAGTAAACTATATGTTTGAAGATAGTTGCGCGCAAGAACATTTGTTAGTTTAACTGAGACAGACGACTTTATTCCGCCCTGTTTCTTTAGCTTTATAAAGACCAAGATCGGCTTGTTTAACCATGTCTTTATATTCACCTTGTTGATTATATTCACAGACACCTAAAGAAACAGTGACCTGAAGTAGCTTATCTTGGTAAGTCAATTCAATGTTACTTACGGCTAAGCGTAACTTTTCTGCAAGATGCGATGCTTGCTCTTTATTGGTTTCAGGTAAAAACACCAGAAATTCTTCACCTCCCCAGCGAGCAACTTTATCCATACTTCTAATTGAATCTTGCAATGCGCTAGCCACTTTTTGCAATACAATGTCACCATAGTCATGTCCATAGGTGTCGTTGAGTACTTTAAAATGATCTATATCCAGCAAAATAATACTAAAAGTTTTTTTATTGCGATTAACCCGGCTCATTTCTAATTCAAAGATATCGTGCAATGCGCGGCGATTAAATAGTCCCGTGAGCTGATCGCGCAACGCAAGCTCTTTAACTTGCAGGTAGGCAGAGTGTTTTAGTCTATAGGCAATATAAATAAATAGGATAATTAAAAGACTGAAGGCAACGATCCCATAGAGTCGTAGAATTGCATTTTCATTGCTTGTTTGCGCTAGTTTAGCTTCGATTAATGACTTTTCTTTAGAGGCAATATCATAGGCTGCTTGTGATTGATCAAATTTTTCTTTTGCAGCTAATGAGGTACTTTCATCATCTAATTCTTTGTATTCAATCATAAGTTCTAATGCGCGTTGGTAATTTCCTAATGATTGATAATTTTCGATCATTGGCGGATAGTTTTCTAAACGTTTGATGAGTTGACTCTCGCTTGAAAATATAGCAAGGGCTTGCTCAAAATAGTCGGCAGCAAGTTTATAATTACCTAAACTTTGATTGCTTTGTGCCAGATTACTTAAAACGGTAGGCTTATGTATTAAATCATTGTTTTTATTTACAATATCTAACGCTTTTAAATAATAATCAATGGCTTTTTGGTGCTCATTTAGCTCAGCATAAATAGTGCCTTTATTAATAATTATAGGAACTCGGTCAAATATATTATGGAAGTGGGCTACTTTTTCGGCTTGATTAATGGCAATTAATGCCTCTTGGTATTGGGCTTTATCAACGTACATTGCAGCTAAGTTTGCATACAGCTCAGTGAGCAGTATGTCATTTTCAGGGTATGCTGCTATTGCCTGTTGAGTGTATTCAATCGCTTTGTCGTAGTTTTTCATATAATAATTGGTAAACCCTAAACCAATTAATATCTTCGGTGAAGCATATCCTTGAATGTTTATTTGTAAATCGTGAGCATGTAAGATTTTATCGAGTCCATCTACCATTTTTCCTTGTCTAACAGAGTTAATTCCATACAAATAGTAAGTCATACTCGTAGCAAGCTGTGTGTCATCAGCAAAAGACACTGCTTTTGATAAATAAGAATCGGCTTCGGCAAACTTACCTAAGCGATATTTCATTAATCCGAGGTTGTCATAAAGTGCGTATTTAGTTTCTATATCGACTTCGCTATCGAGTAATTGTGAGACATCGTCTTTGAGCAAGTCGAATTCATGCCAGTTCTTGTCTTCATTCATAAATGCAAGCCAAACAACCATTAACTCAGCTTGTTGTGTGGTTGATTGTGCCGAGGAATATGTTGCTCTTAATTGTTGATAAGCTTGTGCGGATTCACCATCACTTTTGAGCTGTTTTATTTCACTGAGTGTGGATTCTAGTGAGTCAATTTGCTCTGTGGCATAGCCACTATTAATAAACGTTAGCAGTAGTAATATTAAAATACCTTGTCGTACCATTATAAAGTCCAAAGAGTAAGGGGCGTGTTGAAGTCAACTAATGCCAAAGTTTTTGCAGTGGGAGCTGTGTTTATTTCACTGATCAGTGTGAATAAGCATAAATTAATTATCGCTAAAAGCGACATTATTGCCGTTATATTTTAATTTTTATAGGTATTAATTTTGTATCTTTGTCTTAAAGCGTTGCGCGTAAAAAATTTAAAGTTTGCGTGGATAAGTCGCAGAACAACACGTCTGCGACTCAATTATAGCGAAGTGTAATTAGTAACGTTTTTTAGGTGCTTTTAGTTGTGAATCAAATTCATCAGGAAATAAAATTGTGCCGTCGTCTTCTTCAGTTGGAAAAACGGCGATAAGTAAGTCATCTTGTTCAAGACCGGGTGTCCATCGGGTTGTCCAATCTTTCAATGGAATTGCTTTAGCTGTGCAATTTTCCCACTCACCGGTAGCCCATGCCTCGGCATAAATACGTTCAGGCCATACCGGTACACAATCATCATCTTCGTTGGCGAGCATAACACAGCCATCGTCGTCATTTAATATCCACACTTGTTTGAACTCTTGGACGGTCTCAAACATAAAAGCCAATCTTTTTTTGGCTCCTAAATTTAAGATTGTCTCGAATTTTTCAGATGCGGTTGCAGTTGCATTACTCATTAATAGACTCTCTCTAGAATGGCTTAGGTATAGTATATTGACTAATATGACAAAATGTCGATTAGTTAAAAATTAATTACACATTGCGTGGTATAAATCGTCGGCGAGTTGGCTTAGATCTTGTTCGCAGCGGTTAGTCAGTGCATAGGTTCGCAAGCCGTAAAGGCCCATTGCTAAAAAACGAGCTAGATGCTCAGCTGTGCGTGTGTTTGGGATTTCACCTTCTTTTATCGCGCGCTCAAATTGTTCGGCGAGGGCGTTTTCGTAGGCATTTAAATTTGTCATCAGTACGTGGCTGATCTGTGAATCTTGCCCTTCAACTTCACTAATACTTTTAGTCAGTAAACATACTTTCATCGCATCACCACTGATACACTCGTTGACTATTGAGTCTAAGTATTGGCGTAGGCTTGGTAAAACGGGTTTATGTTGACAAAAAAGTGCCGTAAATTGCTGATTTCGATCAGCCTGATATTGCTCAATAGCCGCTAAAAAAATACCTTTTTTATTGCCAAACGCAGCATATAAAGATCCCGGATGAAGCGCTGTAACTTGCGTTAATTTTTGCATACTCGTTTTAGCATAACCGTGTTGCATAAAAGCCAGCATCGCTTGGCGAAGTACAAATTCACGGTCAAATTCGGCTATTCTCATAGGGCGCTCTGTTGCATTCTATTTGACTTATAAGGTGTAGATGGGGTTAGTTTACTTAATCTTGAACAAATATTCAAAAATAGACTTGAATGTTTTATTGTTCGCCCTTATCTTGAATGTACACTCAAGATAAGGATTGATAAGAATGACCACTGATCTACTGCAACCGTTTAAGCTTAATGACACGATTGAATTACAAAACCGTATACTTATGGCACCGCTAACGCGTTGTATGGCTGACGATAACTTAGTGCCAACCCAAGCGATGGTTGATTACTACGCACGCCGTGCTGAAGCCGGTTTAATAATTAGTGAAGCCACGATTATTCGCCCTGATGCGCAAGGTTACCCGAATACGCCAGGTTTATTTACCAGCGCACAAATTCAAGGCTGGAAAAAAGTAACCGATGCTGTGCATGAGCAGGGCGGTAAAATGTTTGCACAACTTTGGCATGTTGGTCGGGTTGCACATCCACACTTTTTTGATGGCGACGTTTTAGCCCCATCTGCGATTGGTGTTGAAGGCTCTGTACCACGTATGCGTGAGCTTACTTATATTACCCCAAAAGCAGCAACCACTGCCGATATTAAGTCATTAATTGCAGATTATGCAAAGGCTGCAGAGAATGCGCTTGAAGCAGGGTTTGATGGCGTTGAGATCCATGGTGCGAATGGTTACTTAATCGATCAGTTTTTACATTATGCAGCCAATGAGCGTGATGATGAATACGGGCAAACTCCAGAGAATATGTCGCGTTTTGCACTTGAAGTTGTTGATGCGGTAATTAATGTCATCGGCGCAGATAAAACTGGGCTACGTTTATCTCCTGGTGCTTACTTTAATATGAGCGAAGATAGCCGCGATAAAGCGGTATTTGATTACCTCTTAAACGAGTTGAATAGCCGAGCACTCGCTTACTTACATGGCGGTATTTTTGACGATAGCATGCGCTTTGCAAGCCTTGCAGATAAAACGACGTCAGAATATTTACGTGCGGCTTATTCAGGTACTTTAGTGGGTGTTGGTAGCTATGATTTTGACACGGCTAAAGCTGCTATTAATGCCAATAAGTTTGATTTAATTGCTATTGGTCGCCCGTTTATTGCAAACCCAGATTACATCAGTAAAATAAAAAATGCTGAAGAAGTGGTTCCATATAGTGATGAAATGCTGGCTGAACTAATTTAAACGTAGTTTGTTTTAGTCACTAAACCACCTACTTCTGTAGGTGGTTGCATTAACGTCGGAAACTACTTGTCTCTGGCGTTTATAACACGTCAATAGATGTTGATTGCAAACTTGTTTTAGGTATTTATTTGCGATTAGCAATATTGCTTTTTAATCGTTACTAATGCTGTGAAAAATACTCTTTCGTATTGATTTAACTCCCTCTCTATTTCCTAAAAATATTACCGCGATAGACTGTTATTTAAATTATAATCTTTATTTTGTTAATTGGTTAAGCTGCATTGTTGCCATAAATAATCAATATTTTTGTCACTGTTACGTCAATTTTTTCGAGCTTTTTTGTCATATATTCCCTCCATACTTTGCCCGTATACAAAACAATAATTGCAAATGGGACAACAATGCGTACTTTTACTAAAAGATCGACTTTAAGCTTAGCAATCGCTTTAGCGTTTTCAACTAATAGCTTTGCAAATACCAACGAAATAGAAGAAGTCACGGTAGTGGCAAAACCAACGAGCTATGCAAATAGTGTGATTGAGCAATCAATGATTGAACAGCAGAGTTCGGTATCAAGTGTATTATCGGTGATGGATAACCTACCGGGAATTAGTATTAACGAAGGTGATGCATTTGGTGGTGATGATTGGTCTACCACTATTACGATGCGCGGCTTTAGTATCGATGGTAACCAACAGCAGTTAGGTATGACGGTTGATGGTATTCCAAACGGCGGCTCTAATTATGGCGGTGGTGCAAAAGCTAATCGCTACCTAGACAGCGAAAACTTAGCCACGGTTGAAGTGGGCCAAGGTACCTCAGATATCGCCTCAGCATCACTTGAAGCGCTCGGTGGTACGTTTAATTTTGTAAGTAAAGATCCTAGCCTTGAGCGAGGAACTACATTTGCTTACACCAATGGTGACCATGATGCGACCCGTTATTATTTTAAGCATGAAACTGGCACTCTCTTTGATAACACGCAAGCTTATGTGAGTTATTCACAAACCAATACTAGCCGCTGGATAGGTGATGGCAGTAATGGCGGTAAAGATAATCAACATGCTGAGGCTAAATTTGTATCTAACTTTAATGCGCTGACTGTAACAGGGCGTTTATCGTATGATGATGTAAGTGAGACCAACTATAACAGTGTGAGCTTGCAGCAATTTGCGCAAACACCAAATTGGGATCAACTAACTTGGAATTGGACTGGCGTGCCACACTTTGACCAAATGTTTGCAGAAGGTTGGGGTACATTGCGTGAAAATGCGTTAGGTTACGTAAAGTTTGAATACGCAATCTCACCTTCGTCATTATTAACAATCAGCCCTTATTACCATAAAAACTCAGGGCGTGGTGATTGGATCCCACCTTATTTAACATCACCTGTCGACAAAGACGGTAATCCAACAACCGAAGGCGGCACAAATGCTGGCTCATATGGTTTTGCAGATAGCCAAGGTAAGCCATTAACGCCTAACGCAAATTGTACAGACACACTCAGTTGGCCATGGGATTCAGGCACAGGGTTGAATCCGGCGTGTTACCCAGATTCGGCAATACCGGTAATGTCATATCGCCATACACACTATGACAAGGACCGTTTAGGTTTAACCGCCGATTATAAATTAACCTTAGGGATGCACGATATTGAAGCAGGTATTTGGCTTGAGCAAACTGATCGTGACGAATCTCGTGATTGGCATAAAGTTATTGATGCTCGCGTGTATCATCACTTTGATAGCACCCCATACTGGACGCAATATAAAAATACTTTTGAAACAGATACCTTTAAGTGGTACGTACAAGATTCTATCAGCCTAGGCGATTTTACAGTTAATCTTGGCGCTAAACAGTATTTAGTTGAATTACAAAAATACGATCATTTTGCAGATCTACGCTCTGATAAAATAAACAGTGATTCAGATGTGTTATTTAGTGCCGGTGCTTTGTACCAGCTAACTAGCAGCACTGAGTTATTTGCCAGTTTCAGTGAAAATTTCTCAGCAATTAAAGATGGTGTGCTGGAGCGTGATAGTTCTACACTCACAGAAATTGAACCAGAAACAGCTGAAAATATCGACTTTGGTGTACGTTATAAAGCAGACCGCTTGAGCCTAACTGCGACCGCTTATTCTATTGCCTTTGATAACCGTATCACCTTTATCGCACCTGGCAGTGATACCGGCGGGATTGATTATACGATAGGTACAAATGGCTCTTACATCAATGTAGGTGGTATTGACTCGCAAGGTATTGAACTATCAGCAAGTTATATGCTTACAAATGAATGGAATATTTATACTTCATATACTAATAACAGCTCTGAATACGCATCGCACGATCCAAGTGCCTACGATGCCGATGGTGTTATCCTCAAAGATGAAGACGGAAAAGCGCTACCGCCAAGCTTTAAAAAAGGCGATGACGTAATCGATTCACCAAGCGATATGTTTGTGCTTTCGACCGATTATTACAGTGGCGACTTCCGCTTTGGTATATCCGCTAAATATACCGGTGAACGCTTAGGTGCATTTTTAGATGAGCAAACTCGTACACGTAATAAAGTTGATGGTTATACCGTGCTTGATATCAATGCCGGTTATGCTGCAGACGTCAATGCCGGCCCATTTAAATCAATCGATATTGCTTTTGCTGTCACTAACGTAACAGATAAACAGTATTTAGCGGGTGGGACAGGTAATGGCAGCACTTATTTTATTGGTGCACCACGAACTGCAGCAGTTACATTTACTGCTAATTTTTAAGCCCTAATTATAAAAATAATAACCAAAACCCATCCTTGTTGATGGGTTTTTATTGATAGGAATACTATGAAAGCAATAGCTAAACTGGCCGTAATAGGCTGTACATTAATGGTAAGTCATATTGTCAAAGCCAGTGATAATGTCGTGCTTGTGACGCTTGATGGTGTGCGCTGGCAAGAGGTATTTAACGGCGCCGATCAAAAATTGTTAGCAAATCCCGATTTTGTTAAACAGCCAGAGCAATTGAAACAACAGTTTTGGCGCGATGACAAACACGCCCGACAAGCTCAGTTAATGCCATTTATTAGCAATACGATTGCTCAACACGGTGTGTTAATTGGCGATAGAGAGAATGGTTCAACAATGTCGGTGAGTAACCCGTGGTATTTTTCATACCCAGGCTACAGTGAGATCTTAACTGGCAGTGTTGATGAGGCAATTAACAGTAATGATAAAACGCCAAATCCAAATAAAACTATTTTAGAGCGATTAGAGCAACGCGCTGACTATAAAAATAAAACCGCCTTATTTGGCAGTTGGGATGTATTTCCGTTTATTGTTAATACCAAACGCAGCGACGTATATGTAAATGCGGGTTTTATGCCAATTGAGGCAGACTTATTTGCCGATGCGCCACTATTAAATGCTTTACAACAGGAGATCCCAAGTCCTTGGCATAATGTGCGTTTAGACAGTTTTACATATCGTTTTGCCAAAGCTTATATGCTGGCAAAAAAGCCTAAGTTATTAGTGATCAGCTTAGGTGAAACCGATGATTTTGCCCATGATGGTCATTACGATCACTATTTGCAGTCGGCTAAACAAAGTGACGCTTTTATCAAAGACTTATGGCAAACCATTCAGACTACACCTGGCTATAAAAATAACACAACGCTTATTATCACCACGGATCATGGCCGTGGCAGTAACGCTAATGATTGGCAGCATCATAGTTCAAAACAAGCAATGGCAAAATCGGAGCAAGGTCGTAAAGCTTTTCCTGAGGGAATTATTGGCTCTGAGCATATTTGGTTAGCTGCAATTGGCCCAGATATTAAACCGCAAGGTTTATTAAAAACAACAACAGAGCTCAAACAAGCACAAGTTGCGGCAACGATTTTAACCGTACTTGGCGAAAACCCTAAGCAGCTTAATCCCGCTATGGCGGATGCAATTGATGAGATTTTAAAATGAAGCATTTAATTAAAGCGGCCGCATTGGTAAGCATTGTTGCGAGTTTTTCAGTATTAAGTACACCGCAAAAACTAACGCCGCAAAAAATACTGTTTGGCTCATGTGGGCATCAAGATAAAGATATTCCGATTTTTGACGCGATCAATAAAGAGCAGGCAGATTTGTTTATCTTTTTGGGTGATAACATCTACGGCGACACCAACGATATGCGCGTACTTGCCGATAAATATCAGCGCTTAGGCGCTAAGCCCGGCTTTAAAACGTTAAAAGCACAGACTCCCCTTATTGCCATGTGGGATGATCATGATTTTGGCCAAAATGATGCAGGTAAAGAGTACCCACATAAAGAACAGTCTCGGAAAATTATGCTCGACTTTTGGCAAGAGCCAACGGGTTCAGTGCGTCGCACACGTGCCGATGGGATTTATACCTCGTATATGTATGGTGAAGATGAGCACACGATACAAGTGATCATGCCTGATCTGCGTTGGAACCGCGATGCACTTAACCACGTTAGTGAAACACAATACAAGACTGAGCGTAAAGCGAATAATCAAGGGCCTTATAGCCCAAGTGAAGTAAAAGGCGCATCGATGTTAGGTGAGGCGCAGTGGCAATGGTTTGAACAAGAGCTTAAAAAGCCTGCTGCAATTAAACTGATTGCTTCGAGCTTACAGTTACTGCCTGACTTTACCGGCTGGGAGTCATGGGCTAATTTTCCGGAGGATAGAAACCGTTTATTTGCGTTAATTAAAAAACACAAAGTAAACGGCGTGGTAATTATCAGTGGTGACACACATTGGGGTGAGATATCAAGGTATGAACAAAACCTTGATTATCCACTGATTGAAATGACCAGCTCAGGCCTTACTGAAAAATGGAAAAACGTCAGTCCTAATAAACACCGCGTGGGGAAGTTCACACATGACGTTAATTACGGTGATTTAAGCATTGATTGGCAACAAACAGATCCAGCTATTTCACTCCAGCTAAAAGGCATTGATGGCGATGTGATCATGCAAAGCCAATTTAGCTTATCAAGTATTAGCCCATATAAATAATGACTCCCTCAGAAAATAAAACGCACAGTAGCTATACTGTGCGTATAAAAAGTGAGTTAATTATTGTGCTAACTCGCTGATTTATTAATGCCAATTAGCGACAATGGCTACCCCTATAATTGAAAATATCTTACACTGTTTTTATCTCAAGCAAGAACAGTGTCGCTATGCTCAATATTATTCAATCTAACCGTATGGAAGCCCTGCAAGCGCAGTTTCATCAGCTTTTAAAAGTAAACCCATTAAGCAGCCCGTTTGATAAAGAAGTGGTGTTGGTGCAATCTCCGGGTATGTCGCAGTGGCTGAAAATTGGTTTAAGTGAAAGTTTGGGGGTGGCAGCACAGGTAGATTTTCCACTGCCGTCGAGTTTCATTTGGCAGTTATACCAGCAGCTATTACCGAATGTACCCAAAGAGTCGGCGTTTAATAAACCTAATCTTGCTTGGAAGTTATTTGCTATTTTACCAAACTGCATTGATGAACCGTTATATTTACCCCTTAAAACCTACCTAGCAGGTGACACTGACGGTCAAAAAACCTTTGCTTTATGTGAAAAAATAGCCGATGTATATGACCAATATTTAATGTACCGTCCGCACTGGATAGCCACATGGGACAGCGGCACTGATAAATTAGATGATGTAGATATTAGTATCGCGCCGTGGCAGCCTGATCTGTGGCGAAAAATAATAGCGCATAGTCAAGTGCTTGGGCAAAGTCAGTTTCATCGCGCCAATATGCAAGGGCAGTTATTAGCCGCGCTTGATAAAATGGACAGTAGCTTATTACCAAAGCGGATCAGTTTATTTGGTATTTCAGCCATTGCCAGTTCGCAACTTGATGTGTTTGATGCATTGAGTAAAAAAACCGAGGTGTTTTTATTCTTTTTTAATCCCAGCGAACATTATTGGGGGGATTTAATTGATGAAAAAACGGCAGCTAAAATAACGGCTAAATACGCCAAAATGCCATTGTTGGAAGCGCAGCAAAAAAAGCAAAGTGAGCCAGAGCAAGACTACTATTTTATTGGTAATCCGTTGTTATCATCGTGGGGTAAATTAGGCCGTGATTACTTTGAACAACTGGTACAGCGTGATGCAAGCTGGATTGATGGCTTTATTGATGTGTTTGACGACAGTTTACTTGGTCAAATTCAAAGCGAAATTTACCAGTTAGCGTTTAAAGGTGAATCCCTTACTGACAATAAAGAATGGTTTATAAACGATGAAGGTAAGCTTGCAATAAGCACTACCGATACCAGCATTGCTCTAAGTGATTGCCATACTCCACTTAGAGAAGTTGAGCGTTTGCACGATTACTTACTTAATTTATTTAATCAAAACCCCGCACTCACCCCAAAAGATATTATAGTAATGATGCCGGATGTTGGCACTTATAGCCCTTACATCGAAGCGGTATTTGGCGGTGCGCAGGGTAACCGTTTTATTCCCTATGCGTTAGCCGATCTAGCCATTGAGCAAGAAAAACCGGTACTGAGTTCGTTTGCAAGTTTAGCGGATCTGCCGTTTTCGCGCTTTGGTGTGTCAGATATCCTTGATTTACTGCAAGTGACGCAAATAGCTGAAAAGTTTAGTGTTGAAGCGCATGAATATGAGCAAATTCAATATTGGCTTGAGCGTGTTGGCGTCAAGTGGGGAATAAACGCCGAGCATAAGCATAGCTTTGATTTACCCGCGATAGAATTAAATACCTGGCAACATGGCTTAAACCGCTTATTGTTAGGTATCGCCCAACGTGATGAACAATGCCCGTTTAATGGCATATATAGCGCTGATGAAGTGGAAGGGATGGCACTTGATACACTCAATAAATTAGTGCATTTTATTGATGTATTGCAACACTTTAAACACAGGCTCACCCCAGACGACACGCTAACTAATAAAACCCTTATCCTGAGTGAACTATTAACGGCTATTTACGAGAGCGAAAGCGACGATAGCTGGGATTTACTGGTACTGCAAAAGGTGCTCGAAGAGCTGCAAAAGCACCATGATAATGGCGATTACACGCAAGTAGTGTCGCAGCGTATTGTGAGTTATTTAATTAAACAAGGCATTCAAGAAAAAGGTGTAGGGCAACGCTTTTTAGTCGGCCAAGTGAACTTTTGTACGCTAATGCCAATGCGTGCTGTGCCATTTAAAGTGGTGTGTATGTTAGGGCTTAACGATGCCGATTACCCACGAACGGTGCAGCCGATTGGTTTTGATTTAGTGCCTTATTCGAAAAAGCAAAAAGGTGACCGATCGCGCAAATTAGATGACCGTTACTTATTTTTAGAAGCGCTGCTCAGTGCCCGTGATAACTTATACATGAGCTATATTGGCCGTTCATGTTTTGATAATCAACCGCGTATGCCATCAACCTTAGTGAGTGAATTACTAGAATACATTGGCCGCAGTTTCAAATTTGCTGAGCCAAGTGAGCAAACCTTGCCTGAGTGTTTGATCAATAAACAGCATTTACAGCCTTTTAATAGCCTAAATTATCAGGCAGATACCACTAATACGCTGCAATCCAATCACAGTTATAATCCAATTTGGTTACCCGCTCAGGCGATAATCCCAGAGCCACTGACGGCGCTTGAGGTCAGCGCACCTGAACATCTTGAGCTGGATATGTTTATCCGCAGCGTATGCAATGCACAAGAGAGTTTTTATCAGCAAAGTTTAGGGTTGCGTTTAGCACAATTTAACGAAGTAGCTAAAGATGAAGAGCCATTTAGTTTAGACGCACTGCACCGTTATTTTTATCTCGACGAAATACTCGAAGCGGCTATTTTTGAGCAGCCCCTTAGTCGTGAGCAAATACTGCAACGAGGCGAGTTACCGCAGGCGCATGTTGGAGATTTGATCTTTGAGAAAATGCAGCACCGGGTTGATGCACTGGCAGGGCAAGTGAAAGAGCACATCAAGGGCGGCAAAAATGAACCGATTGAAGTTGCGCTAACACTTCACAGTGATAACAACAGTACTGAGCTTGAAGGCTGGTTAAATCATCTTTATCAGCACAAACAAGTGTTTTATCGCAGTGCCAGTATCAAGGCAAAAGATCTCATAAAGGGCTTTATATATCACCTTGTTGCGCAGTGCGTGGATCAACATGTAGAAACTGTATTACTTGGGCTTGATAAACAAATCACTTTTGCAGCTTTGGATAAAGCAGATGCCCAAGCACTGTTGCAAGATTGGTTTACTTTATATAACGCGCTACTTAAAAAACCAGTGGCGTTTTTTCCTGTGAGTGGCTATGAGTACGTAAAAAGTGGTGGCGATATTGGCAAAGCAATGAGCAAATTTAGCCCACAATATATTGGCCGAGGCGAGGGCGAGAACCCCTATATTCGCTTAACAACGCAATCGTTGAATGAGTGCCAAGAGGAATTTATACGCTGGAGCTATATGCTACTTGCGCCGTTATTTGCACATGCAAAGGAGAGTGACCATGCAAGCGCTTAATCCACTTACGATGCCGCTTATTGGGCAAAGTCTCATTGAAGCCAGTGCAGGCACCGGTAAAACTTATACTATTACAGGTTTATATTTACGTTATTTACTCGGCATGCAAATCGCGCAACAACACTCATCGCCCGTAAATACTCCGTTGAGTGTTGAACAAATATTGGTCGTTACCTTTACCGATGCCGCCACCCAAGAAATTAAAGACCGTGTGCGCACTCGTATTATAGCAGCACGTGATGCACTGCTTGGCCAAGCAACAGAGGATGAGCTGATCAATGCTGTGATCGCCACAATCGATGATAAACACCGTGCATTTGATTTGCTCGATGCCGCCGCTAAATCGATGGATGAAGCAGCAATATTCACCATTCATGGTTTTTGCCAACGAATGTTAAAACAGCATGCGTTTGAGTCTGGTGTGGCGTTTAATTTGGAGTTTATTTTAGATCAGCGGGAGATCTTGCTTGAAACCATTAAAGATTTTTGGCGAGTGTTTGTATATCCACTCAATAAAGAAAAAACTGATGCAATTTTAGAGGTATTTGCTGCCCCTGAAGCGTTATTTAGTAAAGTGGCGAACATACTTAATAAAGGCAATGCGCTGGTTACTCCGCAAATAAAACTAGATGATGTGTGGCAAGCACGCGAGCTATATCTTGGTAAAGTCGCGAGCTTTAAAAAAGCCTGCCTTGATAGCGAATTTATTGCAGCTGTAAAAAGCTCTGGCTTAAGTGGTGCCAAAACACCTGCACGTAAAGGCAGCCTTGCAGCGCTTGAGGCATTTTGTAAAGGTGATGAGCTGTTTTTTGAGTTTGGTACAAACAAGTACTCTTATGAAATATGGAGTACTGAAAACCTCAGTGACGAAGCTAATTATAAAAAAAATCAGCCTTTGTTTAGTCATGTAATGCTTAGCCAGTTTGATGAAATGGCGAAGCTTGTTAACACCGTTAATCAAGGCTTGGCAATCGCTATTGTGCAACATGCGGCAAGTTGGGTTAAACAAGCCATTGTAAAACGCAAGCAAGAGCAAAGCGTTATAACTCCTGATGATTTATTAACTAATTTGCACAGTGCACTCAATACAGAGCAAGGCGCAGCACTGGCAGAAAAAATAGCGCAGTTGTTCCCGGTAGCGATGATTGATGAGTTTCAAGATACTGATCCCATTCAGTACGGTATTTTTAGTAAAATTTATAGCCAAGAAAACACCACGCTTGCCATGATAGGCGACCCTAAACAAGCTATTTACGGTTTTAGGGGCGCGGATATTTTTACGTACATTGGTGCTAAACACGAAGTGGCAAAGGAGCAGCAATTTACCCTTGGTACTAACTTTCGTTCCAGTAGCGATGTGGTTGCAAGCGTTAATGCACTGTTTAGTAAACACGATAACAGCTTTATTTATAACGATGCGATCCCGTTTAATCGCGTGGCGGCACAAGGTAAAAAAGCCGATAAATCGTTTTTAATTGATGGCCAACCTGCCACCGCCTTTGAGTTTTGTGTGTTTGCAGATAGCGCCGCAGATGAAAAAAATAAACCAACTAATAAAGGCATTGGCCAGCAACATTTAGCTAGCTATTTTGCCAATAAAATAGTGATCTTACTTGAGCAAGCACAGCAAGGGCGTGCGTGTATTGCGAATAAGCCAGTCACGGCGGCAGATATTTGTATTTTGGTGCGTGATCGGGTTGAAGCGCAAATTATGAAAAAAGCCCTCAGTGATGCCAAAATTGCGAGCGTGTACTTATCCCGTGAGAGTGTATTTAGCCAAGAGCTGAGCCATCATTTACTTAATTTTTTATCGGCTTTACATGGCCAATACAACGAATCACTGTTGCGCGGCGTGTTAGCTGGGCCACTATTTTGCTTAAGTTATAATGAAATTTATGCCTTGGCTGATGATGAAGCACAGTGGCAAGAGCATCTTAACTTTTTTGCTTACTTGAGCTCTATTTGGTACAAACAAGGTGCTATGGCTATGCTTGAGCACTTACTCAGTCACAATCAATTAAGCGCGAAATGGCAAGGGCTGGGTTACAACGTTGAGCGTTGGCTGACCGATTTTCGTCATTTAGGCGAGATCCTACAGCAAAAACAAATCGAGCTAGAGGGTACTTTACGGTTATTACGTTGGTTTGCGCAGCAAGTAAGTCAACAAGATGGTGAAACCGTGCAAGTACGCCTTGAGAGTGATGCCAATTTGGTAAAAATAGTCACTATGCATGCTTCAAAAGGGCTTGAATACCCGCTGGTATTTATGCCATTTGCCAGCGGGTATCGTGAAACGAAAGATGCGTTGTATCATCAAGATGGCCAGCTGATTTACGATCTCAGTAAAAATGACGATGCGTTACAAAAAGCGGAGCAAGAACGCCTAGCTGAAGATTTACGGTTATTGTATGTTGCACTCACTCGCGCCGTTCATTACTGCGCAATTGGTATGTATAACCTAGGCCAAGGACAGAGTAGTCGGTTGGCAATTCAAAGTAGCTCCTTAGGGCATGTATTATTTGCAGGACTTGATATCACCAGTAGTTTAGTGTGGCGCACGCATTTACAAGAGTTTTGTGCTGACAAACCAGCCATGAGCTATCAACAGTTTACTAGCGAAGAGTTATCTCAGCAGGGTGCATTATCACTGCAATCAAGCCAAACACAAAGTCACAGTGTGAGTGTTAATAAGGTTAAAGTTAAAATTGAACGTGATTGGCGCACCACCAGTTTTAGTGCGCTGAGTTTTAAAAGTCATAGCGAGCATTTAGAACCTGGGCGCAGCGACGAAGATCATCAAAAAGATGAGTTTGCCACGCAACAAGACGATATTCGCTCACCTTATAGCTTTCCCAAGGGGGCAAAACCGGGTAGTTGTTTACACGAGATTTTTGAGCAACTGGATTTCACCAGCCCAGAGCAGCACCCCACAAACCATGAGCAAAACCTAAGCGTGGTAGTTGAGCGCAGCTTAAACAAATACCATATTAGTGAGCAATGGCAAGGGACAACTGAGCAATGGGTGCTTGCCGCGTTAAACTGCCCATTGAATGAAAACGGTTTAAGCTTAAGTAAATTAACGCCACGGGATTGTTTGGTTGAAATGGAGTTTAATCTGCCAATTACCAGTTTAACGGCAAAAGGCTTGAATGAAACATTGATTAAGCACTTTGGTTTTAATCAAAGTAGGCTCGATTTTTATGATGTAAAAGGCTTATTAAAAGGGTTTGTCGATTTAATATTTTGTCATAACGAGCAGTATTTTATTTTGGATTATAAGTCTAACTTTTTAGGCAACCAGCCAACTGATTATGAGCAAGAGCATTTAGAGCAAGCTATGAGTAGCCACCAGTACCATTTACAGTATCTAATTTACACCGTGGCATTGCATCGGTTATTAAAACAACGGATCAACAATTACAGCATTGAGCAGCATTTAGGTGGCGTATATTACACCTTTTTACGTGGTATGGCAGATGGAAAAGGTGTGTACTTTAAAAAGTTGACCGCCGAGCAAGTTATTATTTTAGATGGGCTTTTTAGTCAAGGCAGGGTTGCCCAAAGCATAGATGAGGCAACCGAAAATAGCCAAGGAGCAATGCTATGAGCGTGTTAGATACCAATACAGCCATTGCAACAGCAGCGACGAACGACGTACAAATAGTGCCATTATTTGATTACCTACTTAGCGAAAACCGGCTACGAATGGTTGATATAAAACTGGCAGAATTACTGTGTAGCAGTGAGCAAACTCAACGACCAAACGACGTTTATTCACTGCTTTTATTACTCTGTTTATCGCAGCAAAGTCAGCACAGCTGTTTAGATTTAGCGCAGGTAGATTGGCGTAATCCGTTTAATTTACGCCAAAGTGATTTTACCAAACTAGCGGGCATAATTCCTGACACACTCAGCCCGTTTAGCGACACATTTACCACCGTAGAGGCAATTAATTGCTTGCAAAACCATCCTAGTGTCGGGGAGACTAAACCGTTACAGTTACTTGAACAACGGCTTTATTTTGCACGTCTAAGCGGTTATGAGCAAACACTGGCATCACGATTGTTGTTAATGAGTGAGCGTAAGCTTGATATTGATAGCGATAAGTTAACTCAGTTACTTTGTGACTATTTCCCCGAACAAGATGCACCAGAGCAAGGGCTCGATTGGCAAAAGGTTGCCTGTGCGATGGCAGCAACCAAAGGCTTTAGCGTTATTACCGGTGGCCCAGGAACAGGTAAAACCACGACCGTGACTAAGCTACTAGCAATTTTACAATCGCTTTATCAAAATGCCCCACTGAGTATTAAGTTGGTGGCACCGACAGGCAAAGCCGCTGCGCGATTAAGTGAATCAATCCTTGGGGCAAAACAACAGTTAAAAGATAAAATAAGCGCTGCTATTACGCCGCTGATCCCAGAAAGCGCGCAAACGATTCACCGGTTACTGGGGGTAAAACCGTTTACTAATAAGTTTAGGCATAACCGCAGTAATCCATTGCATTTAGATGTATTGATCATTGATGAAGCGTCGATGGTTGATTTATCGCTGATGGCTAAACTAATTGAGGCCTTACCAGAGCATGCGCGACTTATATTACTCGGTGACAAAGACCAGCTTGCCTCGGTTGATACCGGCAGTGTAATGAGCGATTTATGCCAAGGTTTAGTGCTTGGCCAAACACCAAGTTATTCAGAGGCCCGTTGCGCTGAACTAAACAGCTTATGCTTTAATAACCAGCGCAAATTAGTCGCAGGTAATAGTCAATTCAAACTGGCCGACTGTATCGCGTTTTTACAGCACAGTTACCGTTTCACAGCCGACAGCGGCATAGGTCAATTAGCATTAGCGGTTAATACCAATAACAGCGGCAAGCTCAATTATGTAGAGCAAGAGCTGAGCAGCGGCCAATTTAAAGACGTTATTTTAGACTATGACATTGTAAGTAAACCGATTGATAAACTAGTACAAAGCGCCGCCAGTAAATACGCTCAGTACCTTAATTTAATTAAACAACACGCGAGCGTACAAGACATACATAAAGCTTTTGCCAGCTACCAGTTGTTAGCCGCAGTACGCGAAGGCGATTACGGCGTTCATAGTTTAAATAAACGCATTGAAACGCAATTAAGCCAGCAAGGATTGATTAATGTAAACTCAAATCAGCGGCATTATTTGGGCATGCCGATTATGATTGCGCAAAACGATTATCAGCTAAAACTATTTAATGGAGATATTGGGATTTTAATGCACGACGACAGTGCCCAGCTCAAAGCCATATTTATTGACGAGCAGGGCAATCAACGGGCATTTTCACCAGCCAGACTACCAGCCCATGACACAGTTTATGTAATGACTATTCATAAATCACAAGGCTCCGAGTTTGCCTATACGGCTATGGTACTGCCACCACAAAACCAAGCAACTGCCGGCATCAACCGCCAGTTAGTCTACACCGGCATTACCCGCGCTAAAAACACTTTCGAGCTGGTGGCTGATAAAAAAGTGTTGTTAATGGCAATGAATAAATCAGTCAGCAGGGCATCAGGATTGTATGAGAGGTTGGTGTAGCTTTGAAAGGGAAAGCTTTAAGTTTTAAGCTGCTTGATCTGACCCCGTTAAATTTATCATGTAGGTCGAGCTTTAGCTTTTTTGTTGTCACAGATGCTTTGATATAAAATGCTGGTTAATCAGAATCATGGGATTAAATAGATGAATTCTTTATTGGTTATTTTGCTTTTAATACCATTTGTGGCATTTTCACATAGCCCAAAATTTCAACAAGTGGAGCAAGAAGCTAGGTTAATCGAAGTGACGCTTTCGGGCCGGATAGGGGTAACGGTTCTTGATACTAAAAATGGAGAATACTGGGATTACAAAGGTGATGAACGCTTCCCTTTGACAAGTACTTTTAAAACAATTGCTTGTGCAAAGTTATTGTATGACTCTGAGCAAGGGGATATTAATCTTAATAGTACAGTCAAAATTAAAAAGACAGATCTTGTGACGTATTCTCCGGTTATAGAAAAGTATGTAGGACAAGCAATAACCCTCGATGATGTGTGCTCTGCAACCATGAAAACAAGTGATAATACCGCGGCAAACATCATCATAAATGCAGTAGGGGGCACAGAAAGCATAACTGATTTTGTAAGGCACACAGGGGATGAAAAAACTCGCTTAGACCGTTTTGAGCCCGATTTAAATGAAGGAATACCAGGAGACTTAAGGGATACAACGACTCCTAAATCAATAGCAAACACTTTAAATGAGCTATTATTCGGCTCAACACTTTCTCCAATGAGCCAAGAAAAGTTAAAAGCATGGATGGTCAATAACCAAGTAACTGGTAACTTGTTGCGCTCAGTGTTGCCTGAAGGTTGGAACATAGCCGATCGTTCCGGGGCTGGTGGCTTTGGTGCTCGAAGCATTACAGCTGTAGTATGGAGTGAACATCAATCACCGATCATAATTAGCATCTACATAGCGCAAACTGAGGTCTCAATGAAAGAACGCAATGAGGTGATCGCTAAACTAGGGAACTCCATTTTTAAAGTTTATACATCGCAGTCTCGTTGATAAAGCTAACGTTGAGGTCTTTCATGGATAAAGAGTAAAGTCTGATGCTCCTGCCAGAACAGCTAAACCATTGAATCAAAATAGCAACTCGGTTATGGTTGATGAATTAAAAGATAAATAAAACGAGTCACTTTTAAGGCTCGTTATAGAGGGAGTAGGTACAGGTGGATATTGAAGTTGCTTTGGTAAGCGCGTTTACAGTAAATGGTAAAGGTGGCAACCCTGCTGGCGTTGTTTTTAATGCTGATAGGCTCACAGATGCTGAAAAATTAAAAATTGCTCAAGTTGTCGGGTATTCAGAAACGGCTTTTGTTGCTAGTGATGATGAAGCTGATTTTGAGGTGTCTTTTTTTACTACAACAGCAGAAGTTGATTTTTGTGGCCATGCTACGTTAGCTACTTTTTCTACTATGTTCCAAGAAGGTATGCTTACTGCGGGCACTTATGTTCAGCGCACCAAGGCTGGCATGTTATCAGTGAGTATTGAACCAAATGGTAAGGTTGTCATGGAGCAGCAATTACCTGAAAAAATAGCTGGTTTTTCATATCAAGAAATTGCCCATGTGATAGGTATTGAAAGTAATATACTTGAAAGCACAAACTTACCTATTGAAGCTATTTCAACAGGACTAGCCGATGTCATTATTGCTGTTCCTCATGGCTATTTAGATGCAATAGAGCCAAACGATGAACGTATCGCTGATTTTTGCAAACAGCATAACCTTGTTGGCTTTCATGTTTTTGAGCTTTGTGAAGTGCAAAGTAAACATACAGCCAGCTGCCGTAACTTTGCTCCTTTGTTTGGTATTTCTGAAGAGTCAGCAACAGGAAGCTCTTGTGGGGCTTTAGCATGTTACCTTACCGAGCACCTTACTGAGTTAGGAAGTGAATATGTTTTTGAACAAGGTAGGGCTATGAATTGCCATTCAATAATTACAGCATCAGTTGAGTCTAACAATTCAATAATAAACAGCGTAAAGGTGGGTGGTTTTGCCAATAGTATAGGCTCAGTAATAGTTGCCGTATAACAGCTACTCTCTTAAGCCTAGTAATTGACAATAGCGTACAATTGACTGTTTTTATTCTATGTTGAAGAAGCTTGTTTTAGCGAAGGTTAGATTACTTTAAAGGACTCAGTGTGAAATGAATACTATATTTTTGCCCATGTTCGCACACGTGATTTTGTGTGTTGTGCTATATGGTTTGCTCACTATTGCCAGAGCCCCAAGTGTATGGGGGCTTGGTAAAAGAGCGGATGGCTCTAATCCATTTCAATCTATACAGCCAAAACTCAGCGCTAATTTGAGCAACCAATTCGAGTGGCCGGTATTTTTTCATCTGGTTTGTGTGCTTTTAATTTCTACTGATTCAACAATTAGTTCAGCTTATTATTTGCTGGCTTGGGTCTTTATCGCTGGGCGAGTGTTGCACAGTGGCGTTCAAATATTCACTTCAAACATCAGGCTGCGAGGAAGTGTTTTTACAATTAACTTCATCGCAGTACTCGCAATGTGGGTGATGTATAGCATTGAAAAAATGAGCAGTTAACAAGGTGGAAAGACTCGCAAACGTATCAAAAAATCAAACTAAACAGCTTGTAACCACTTAAGCCAAAAATAAGCACTAACACCGGTAAAGTAAGCAAGTTTACCAACATTGAGTTGGTGTATTTGCCCATTACTGTTTTTTGGTTAACCAGCCACACTAGGTAAGTGGTGACAATAGGCAGTAATAAGCCATTTGCGGCTTGAGCAAAAATTATCACGGCAACAGGGTCTAAACCCAGAGACGCCACGGCTGCACCAAATAATAAAATAACAATGGCGACACTTTTAAAGCGGGTGTTATCCATTTTATTTGACCAACCTAACATGCCACATACTGCATACGCACCGGCAAGAGGGGCTGTAATTGCACTGGTTAAACCAGCTGCAAATAAGCCAATAGCAAAAAAGTAATGGGCGGCATCGCCAAGTAATGGCTCAAGTTGTACCGCCATGTTGGCAGCGCTAATTTGCCCTGCATCTGTGCCATAAAATGCCACTGACGCGGTTGATAAAATAGCCAGCGTGATCACGCCACCTAAGGTGATAGATACGCCAGTGTCTACATTAGTTTGCTTAATGACTTTTTGCTTATCACTTTTGCTGTCGTGCCTTGCAGCTAAAACACCTGAGTGTAAAAATAAGTTATACGGCACTATGGTGGTGCCCACTAATGCCAATACCGTGGTAATTGAACCCTCAGGCATACTAGGAATAAACCCTGCTAACACATCACTCAGCGAGGGAGCAGCCATAACAAGTGTAGAGATAAACACTAGGCTCATTAAAATCACTAATAAAATAAGCGCGTTTTCAACGACTTTGTGTTTACCGCTGTAAAGTAACACCGCACTTAAAAATGCAATGAGTGGCGTCCAAAGCTGGGCATTAACATGAGGGAATATTTCAATTAATCCCATACTGGCACCGCTAAGGTTGCCAGCCTCGTAGGCGGCACTGCCTACTCCAATGGCGCTGATCACTAAAAATATAGCGAGAGATTTAAATAGGGGCGTTTCAATGTGAGCTCTTAGCGCTTGCGCTAAATCTTGCCCGGTGGCTACGCCAAGGCGCGCCGCCATAGATTGTAATAATATGGTGGCAATAACTGAAAACAGTAATGTCCATATTAGTGCAAAACCAAAGTTTGCACCTGCCACGCTGGCAGTCGTAATAGTCCCTGGTCCAATGAAGGCAGCGGTGACGAGTAGTCCTGGTCCTAATCGCATAATTGACCTTAATAGTACTTTTGTATATTGCTATTTAAAGTTACATCTAACGTTTTATAACGCGATGCCTGTATTATTGCTGCCACTTATATTAAGTGCCTTGCAGCGATAGCCGCCCCTTGGCAAACCCTTTTTTGATGATAATCATATGTTAAAAAAGGTCGCGTAGCATACCAACTTATATATAAATTTAAAGGGGATGTGGCGCGTTTGCACAAAATTAATACAAACAATAAATAACAGTAATAACCGCTTACCTCAGTTTAGGGCTTATTTAACGACCTCGAGAATGACTTAATAAGCATATTGTTCACAGGTTTATGCCAATAACTATAGGCACTATAAACACTTTTCACGCATTTTATTCAAGCAAAGGGTTTGAATGCTCTACATAATATCACCCCATTCATGCCATCACGGCTTTAATGGCCTCTAAGCCTTTTCGCAAAGTGCTGGCATCGGTTGCATAATTAATGCGAATACACTGGTGTTTGTGTGCCCAAGCATCATCAATACCAATAAAAAAATTATGCCCGGGAATAATATAAACATCCTGCTCTTTGAGCTTTTGGTAAAGTTGTTCGCTGGTTATTTTTGCCTCTTTAAACCACAGCCACATAAAAAATGCGCCTTCTACTTTGTGTAAGTAAACGGGGAGGTGGGCAAATATTTCATCAAACAAGTTCATTGCTGTTTGTGCTTTTTCTCGATAAAAAGGCAGCACTGAATTTTTACACAGCGGAAGGAGTTCATCTTCATTAATAAGGCGCGTTACTAAACTTGGGCCAAAACTGTTCGGCGACAAAACCATACTGCCATTTACACGGCCAATGGCTTTAATTATGTCATTGTTAGCCACTACAATACCGGTTCGCAAACCCGGTAGGCCAAGCTTTGAAAGTGACATGCATAAAATAATGTTTGAGTTCCAGGTTAAGTTTGCGTCGGTATAAATACACCCAGGGAATGGGTCGCCGTAGGCGTTATCAATGATCAGTGGGATATTATATTGCTTAGCCAATAAATCGAGATGCTGTACTTCTTCATCAGTAATGACATTGCCTGTTGGGTTAGTCGGGCGCGATACACACAGTGCGCTAATGCTGCTGTCGCTTGCTAATACTTGCTCAACAGCTTTAAAATTAATGATATATTTAAATTGGTTTGAGCCACTTTCAGTATTTAAAATTTCGATATCGGGCTTTATTGCTACAAACATATCGTCAGTTAAGCCCTGATCTGCATAGCCTACATATTCAGGTGCCAGCGGAAATAAAACCTTTTTATGGCTGTCATCAGGCATACTGCCAGCTAACAGATTAAATAACACAAAAAAATTGGCTTGGCTGCCATTACCAAGCGCTATATTATTTGCGGTTAAATCCCATGAGTATTCACTTTTTAGTTGCTTGGCCAGAGCTGCACGAAATGCATCATTACCTGTTGGGCCATCGTAAAGTCCAAATACGTTGGAAAGTGTATTATTAGCAACAAGCTTTTGTAACTCATTGATAAAAATATCATTAACCTCAGGCACTAAGGCCGGATTACCACCACCGAGCATAATAATATTTGGATTGTTACTGTTTTTAGCATCGCCTAAATCTTCCATTAACTGTGTAATACCATTAGGTTGAGTAAATTTAGTGCCGAAGTTTGAGTAATCCATAATGACCGTGTGCCTTAAAAAATGATAAGTTAGTGTAAATTAACACTATGAATTTGATATTGAAAAATTTTCACCGCTTAGATTAATATAGCCATAACCCGCTATAATCGTTTTTCATATTTTAAGTAGGGCAGCCTTATCAGCAACCTTGAATCACACACTAAAACACATTTAAACACCACTGCAGACGATTCGGTTATTACTAATACGACCCTTAAAATTGCCACTTTTAATTTGTTTAATTACCTTGAGCCGCCTAATGCCTATTATGAATTTGAACGCATATACACCGCAGAGCAGTGGGCTAAAAAGCAGCGTTGGCTTATTAATTACTTAACCGAGCATCAGCCTGATGTGATTGGCTTTCAAGAAGTATTTAGTATTGAGTCGCTTAAAGAATTAGTTAAAGAGCAAGGTTATGTGTACTTTGCCGTGGTAGATGAGCCCCAGGTAATCGACGACTTTATTTATAAACGTCCTGTTGTGGCAATAGCCGCAAAATACCCTATTGCTGAAGTGGCAACTGTTGAGCATGACCATGAGCTTGTTAAAACCCTTGGTTTAACTGAGGATTTTACATTTAGCCGAAAGGTGCTTAGAGCTACAATAACTTTACCGCATATCGGCAACACGGATTGTTATGTGGTGCATTTTAAGTCTAAGCGCTCAATGATAGAGCTCGATGAGCAAAACAAAGACCTCACACCCGAAAAAAACATTATTGAGTTATTAAAAGCCGATATAGCAGGGAGTTGGGGCTCAACTATTCAGCGCGGCAGTGAGGCCACATTACTGATGATAGACATCATTGCGCGCCGTGAATCTACACAAAACCCAATGGTTTTAATGGGCGATTTTAATAACAACTTAGCTGATGGCGTTTTAAGCCATTTACTAACAAATACACTGCGTTTTGCCCCCACGTTTGACAGTAAAACTTACCTTGCAAAATATTGCCTTAACGACGCGTGGCAGTTATTTGCAAAGTCGCAATTAAATTCGGCTAATCAAAATAATGAAAATACAGTGGATTTAAAGCGTCAGCCTACCCATTATTTTGGCGCGAGCAGCTCAGTGCTTGACTACATTTTGCTATCTTGCGAGTTTGACTCAAGTTACGACGACAGCTTTTTTGAGGTGATCCATTATCATACTTACGATCGTCATTTAATTAACCCTGAATTTGAGCGTGATGATTTAAGCACCGATCATGGCGTGGTATTGATTAGCTTAGCATTAAGGTCTTGACGGGTTTTGTTACTAAAAATTGTAAGCGGATCTGCCGCTGACATAATTAATATTAAGGCGCTCAGTAGGTGCCTTGATGTTTTCCCTTTCTTTTATCCTGCTGTTTTAAAAAATCACTAATAATTAGTGCATTAACTCTAATTTATATTGATCCACATCATCTTTATTAACGGTGAGAGTGGTAGATTAGTGACGCTGGATTTTTAAGTTCGTTTAAATCGCTTATTACAACTACCCTTGTTGTACTTACAAAGCAGGGTTGCTTTTATATAACAAATAGCGTGCTGTATCCTAAAAATTTTTACCTTGACTACCCTCACTTACATTACTTTATACATACATGGAGTTTTAGCACATGACAATTAAATCAACGTTCAAATCTTTGAGTAAGCTCGCTGTATTGATCATTGTGGGGGGGGCTGGCTGGTATGCTTGGCAAACCTTGCAACCTACATCATTTGCTGAACAACTCCCTGACAGTGTTGCCTATGGAAATGGGCGAATTGAAGCGACTGAGTACGATATTGCTACAAAATTACCGGGCCGCTTAGTTGACGTTATGGTGCAAGAAGGCGATATGGTCAAAGCGGGTCAAACGTTAGCGGTTATTGATACTGATGATTTAAATGCACAGTTACGTGAAGCTCAGGCGGGGCTTCGTGTTGCTAATGAGTCTCGTAAATACGCATTAGCGATTGTAGAGCAGCATAAAAGTGAGCTTAATTTTGCACAAACTGAATTGCGCCGCTCTGCAAAATTATTGGAAAAAGGCCATATTTCAAAAGAAGTGGTAGATCAACAACGAACCACCTCTGCTATTGCGCAAGCTGCTTTAACCGCGGCAAACGTAAAAGTTGTGCAGTCGGATGCTGAAATAGAAGCAGCGCAGGCACGTATTGAGCGATTACAAAGCAACATAGCCGACAGCACGCTCACAGCACCAATCAATGGACGTATATTGTATCGATTAGCTGAACCTGGCGAAGTGCTTGGCAGTGGTGGTAAGGTTTTATCGTTATTGGATTTAACCGATGTTTATATGAGTATATATTTACCAACCGCGCAAGCGGGCAAGGTAACAATAGGCTCACAAGCGCGTATTGTTATTGATGCTGTTGCCGAGTATACATTACCGGCTAAAGTGACGTTTGTATCTGCACAGGCGCAATTTACCCCTAAATCGGTAGAAACCCGAAACGAGCGCGATAAACTGATGTTTAGAGTTAAGGTAAAACTCGACTCGCAGTTATTAAAAGACCATATCAAACAAGTAAAAACAGGGGTGCCAGGGCTTGCTTATGTGTTGTTAGCGCCTGAAAAAAATTGGCCTACGTCATTACAGGTACGAGTACCTGAATAATGGATAACGACGATAAAAACATTCAACAGCCACCACGTGAAAGTGTGGTTACGCTTACTAAGGTGAGCCATCGTTATGCTAATAATCGCGTGCTGGACAACATTAGTATTTCATTACCTGCCGGGAAAATGGTCGGGTTTATAGGCCCTGATGGCGTAGGAAAATCAAGCTTGCTGGCACTTATAGCGGGGGCAAGGGCGATTCAAGAGGGGGAGGTTGAGGTATTAAACGGCAATATGCGCAGCAGTGGTTTTCGTAATACGGTGTCGCCACGCATTGCTTACATGCCTCAAGGGCTTGGCAAAAATGTGTATCCAACACTTTCTGTGTTTGAAAATATAGATTTTTTTGGTCGTCTATTTTCTCAAAATAAAGCCGAGCGAAAACAACGAATTAATAACCTTTTAAAAAGTACAGGCTTAGAGGCATTTGCCGATCGCCCCGCAGAAAAGCTCTCTGGTGGGATGAAACAAAAACTCGGTTTGTGCTGCGCACTGATCCATGACCCTCAATTATTAATTTTAGATGAGCCAACAACCGGAGTTGATCCGCTATCGCGTCGTCAATTTTGGCAATTAATAAACAGTATTCGCGCTGAAAATACACAGATGAGCGTACTGGTTGCGACCGCCTACATGGAAGAAGCCGATGATTTTGATTGGCTAGTCGCTATGGACGATGGAAAAGTAATCGGTACGGGCAGCCCACAAAACTTAAAAATGCAAACTAATAAAGAATCGCTTGATGAAGCGTTTATAGCATTACTTCCTGAAGAAAAACGTCATGATCATCAGCGGTTAGTTGTGCCACCTCGTAAACAAGACATAAAAACAACCCAGTTCGCTATAGAAGCAAATGGATTATGTAAAACATTTGGTGATTTTACCGCTGTTAACAACGTGAGTTTAAGTATTGAACAAGGTGAAATTTTTGGCTTTTTAGGCTCAAATGGCTGTGGAAAAACTACCACAATGAAAATGCTTACCGGGTTACAACCCACAACCAGTGGCGAAGCAAAATTGTTTGGTGAAAAGGTCGATGCCAATAACATCGAAAGCCGCAAACGCGTTGGTTTTATGTCGCAAGCGTTTTCGCTTTATAACGAGCTTACAGTGAAGCAAAACTTGGTATTGCATGCTCGTTTATTTCACTTACCCGCAGAGAAAATAGAGCCGCGCGTTAAAGATTTAATTACTCGGTTTAACCTTAAAAAATACAGTGACGATTTTCCTACCGATTTGCCCCTAGGTATTCGCCAGCGTTTATCGCTTGCTGTTGCGGTAGTACATAGCCCTGAAATGCTCATACTTGATGAGCCCACATCGGGTGTAGACCCCGTTGCAAGGGATGACTTTTGGCAGTTACTCATTGAGCTTTCGCGCGAACAAGGCGTGACTATTTTTATTTCGACTCACTTTATGGATGAAGCAGCACGTTGCGATAGAATTTCGTTAATGCATGCAGGTAAAATACTTGCCAGCGATACGCCAGCTGCACTGTGCCAAGCGCGTAATACCGACACACTAGAAGCTGCCTTTATTGCATATTTAGAAGAAGCAGTAAATGCAGCCGGAGCAAGCTCGGCGATACAAGCATCGATAACTGATAAACCCAAAGCTTTGGCTACAGCGCCCGCTACTTGTAAGAATAACACTAACCCCGCATTTAGTTTGTTGCGGTTATTTGGTTATGCGCATCGCGAAACGCTAGAGTTATGGCGCGATCCTATTCGCCTAACGTTTGCTTTGCTGGGCTCGATAATTTTACTGTTTATTTTAGGTTACGGCATTACATTTGATGTTGAAGATTTAAGCTTTGCGGTACTAGATCAAGACCAATCGCCCGAGAGCCGCAACTACATTCAAAATATGGCAGGTTCACGTTACTTTATTCAAAAAGCAGATATTAAAAGCCCGCAAGAACTTAATAAACGAATGCGCAGTGGTGAGTTAAGCGTGGCCGTTGAAATTCCACCTAACTTTGGTCAGCAATTTAAACGCGGCCGTAAACCTGAAATTGTAGTGTGGATTGATGGTTCTATGCCGTTTAGGGCAGAAACGATTAATGGTTATATGAGCGGCGTGTATTACAGCTATTTAACCAACTTATCTTTGCGCACTTATGCACAAGTACCAAACTTAGTGCCAGCTAATATTGAATCTCGCTATCGTTATAACCAAGATTTTAAAAGCATTGAGGCCATGGTGCCGGCGGTTATTCCACTGCTATTGGTATTTATTCCTGCGATATTGATGGCGCTTGGCGTAGTGCGGGAAAAAGAGTTGGGTTCAATCATAAACTTATATGTAACACCGGTTAACCGGCTGGAATTTATTATTGGCAAACAGCTGCCTTACATTTTAGTGAGTATGATCAGCTTTTTTGGCTTAGTCGCACTTGCTATTACCGTGTTTGGTGTGGCGCTAAAAGGCAGCTTTTGGGCGCTTAGTTTGGCTGCATTATTATACGTTACAGCGACTACGGGGGTGGGGCTGTTAATTTCGGCTTTTACAAAAACACAAATTTCAGCACTGGCAGCCACTACGGTGGTTGTGTTGATGATTGCCGTTAACTTTTGTGGGCTAATTGACCCTGTTTCTTCCTTAGAAGGGTTTGGCGCGATTATTGGCAAACTGTTTCCGACCACCTACTTTTTAGAGGCGTGTCGAGGGGTCTTTAATAAAGCACTTAATTTTTCTGATTTATCAGCCCAGCTACTGCCTTTATTCGCTTTTATACCTGTGCTGACTCTGGCCAGTGTATTTTTACTTCCAAAGCAGGACAAATAGCCATGCAACGTCGCGGAAACATTGTTAATTTAGGTATTAAAGAGTTGCGTAGTTTATGGCGTGATAAGGTTTTACTGCTATTTGTTTTTTTTGCTTTTACTGGGTTGATCTATGTGGTGGCTTCAGCCACGTCGATAGAGTTAAATAATGCGCCGATTGCAGTTGTTGATCACGACCAATCGCAATTATCTAAGCGTATTATTAATGCCTTTTATGAGCCTTACTTTAAAACGCCAGACAGTATTTCATTAAGCGATGTTGACTCAGCTATGGATAATGGCCGTTATACTTTTGTGCTTAATATCCCGCCTTATTTTGAGCGTGATGTACTTGCAGCTAAGCAACCTACAATTCAAGTAAATATAGATGCTACGCGCATGTCGCAAGCATTTATTGGTGATAACTATATTCAAACCATTATTAACGGCGAAGTAAATGAGTTTGTGCAAGGTTATCGAACCGTTTATTCACTGCCAATAAAGCAATCGGCGCACATTATGTTTAATCCAAACATGACAAGTGTATGGTTTGGTAGCGTGATGGAATTAATGAACGTGATCACAATGATTTCGATTATTTTAACTGGCGCCGCGGTGATCCGTGAACGCGAACACGGCACATTAGAGCATTTATTAGTGATGCCATTAAGCCCCTTTGAAATAGTGATGGCGAAAATTTGGGCCAATGGGTTAGTGATTTTATTACTGACTACGTTTTCATTATGTATTGTGATCGAAGGTTTGTTACAAGTGCCTATTCATGGCTCGGCGGGCTTATTTTTATTTGGCGTTGCTATTCATTTATTTGCGACCACATCGCTGGGTATATTGTTGGGAACGCAGGCGCGCACTATGCCGCAGCTCGGGTTATTGATGATCTTAATTTTATTACCATTACAAATGCTCTCTGGCGGTGTTACGCCGCGAGAAAGTATGCCTGAGGTGGTGCAAAATATTATGTTATTGGCGCCAACAACGCATTTTGTAAAATTTGCTCAAGCAATTTTATACCGAGGGGCAGGGTGGGATGTAGTTTGGCCTTACTTTTTAGCGTTAGTTGTTATTGGCAGTGTGTTTTTTACTGTTGCATTAATGCGCTTTCGTAAATCAGTGGCGCAAGGTTAGGGTATTAAAATATAACGCGTGTTTTCAAAAAAGTGGCTGTTTAAGATAAAGCCACCCGTTAACGTTAAAGCGCTAATGGGTGGCTACTGAAGATACCATCCGCAATAATAATTAAGCGAATGGGGATGACTTAGTTTAGTCTTGGGTTAATTTCTAAAGGAGACAGCGTAATGGTCGCATTACTGCTTGCTCCTTTATATTCTTGATAGTCTTTGTTTTCAAACAGCGTGTAAAAAACATCAACATAATCGTCATTATTAGTAAACCATTCATCCGGCATTGCTTTTAGTAGTTCATTGGTCAGCTTAGGGATAATGGCATAACCTTGCGCTTGTAAATCAGGAATGCTCGCCATTACTTGCTCTGATATTTCTAATAATTTTATTGCTAGAGTTTTATAGTTGGTGTTGTCATCTTGTTCCATTAAGAGTAAATCGACCGCTTGCCAACGATAACGCTGCCAATGAATTAAAACCTGATTAGGGCTGTAATCGGTTTTGTCATGATCTAAATAAGGTAAATCAACGATATCTAATATTGGTTCATCTCGGGTCGGGTCGATACCCGTTACAATGGCATAAATTTCAGCACCACCTGAGATCCAAGGTTCTTTGTCATCTTCTAAGCGTATTTTTTTCAATACACTGGTTTGCAGGGGTTGTTCATTGCTTAACTGGTTTTGTGGACTAACCGTGGTTTTACTGAATTTGTTAGCAGATAAAATTCCTCTCATTACTGCAATACCCGCATCTTGTACTTTTTGTTGATCTAATTCGACAATAAATACAGGTTGGGTCGGCATTTGATCAACACTAAGATAGTGAATGTCACCAAACTGATCGAACGCTTCAATCTCGCTCCATTGCGAATCGTCACCAGCAGGTGCAAATGCAAATAAAGGGCGTTCGCCTTGCTGCCAAGCGCTAAGCATTGTGTCACTTGCCAAACGCACTTGTAACAAACTACCGGTGTTTTGTGGTAAACCTTTAAGCTGTTGTAATGCGCTGTTTGCTAAACGAGTATTTTGTTGTGTGTGCATGCCTAAAGACGGTAGCTGATCCGCATTCAAAACCAGTTTATATTGGCTTAGCGTTTGTTTAAGATCAGCGTTTAATACACTGTAATTAAGCGCTATTTGTTTTGCAAAATTGCGTTTAATGGTGGTTACGTCTTTGTATTGCGCCAACTTAGACAAGTTTTCACCTTTTTCGATTTCATATTGAGCTGAAAAAGCGGGCGCTGATACACAGTTCAACAGAGCTAAGGTTGCCAAGCATTTGGTTATTTTATTCATCATATTTATTTTACCGTTCCGTTATCAGTAACGCTATAAAACAATACTTAGAATAAATAATCAAACAAAATTTATAAAGTAAGTAATTAGTATTGTTTTTGTGGTTGCGCTTAGGCTGCAAAAAATACCAAGCCGCTGTTATAGAGTAAGTTTTATATAAAGAATGAATCTATTACAAAAAATCATTTTACTAAAAAGTAATTTCTATATATATCAGTGGCTTATATGTGGCTTGATAGTTGCTATAACTACTACTCTAATAACAACACAAAGGATTAAGCAATGACCGATATAGCACATTCAGCGTTTATAGCATTTTATTTATATTTAATTATGGTGTTAGTACAGTGGGCAGTGGCGACGTTTAGTAAAGCCAAACAGCCTGGAGCTGTGCCAGGAAAAATTGATAAAGACCTATCTCATGAGAGTTTTATATTTAGAGCGCATCGCACCTTTCATAACACATTAGAAAACAGCGCGTTATTTATAGGAACGGTTTTATTTGCCTTTGTGATTAATTACCACAGTTCGGTTTTTGCAATCTGTATTTGGGTTTACGTCATTGCACGTTTAATTCATATGGTACTGTATTACGCAATTGCCACAGAGAAAAACCCCAGCCCGCGTAGCTACTTCTTTTTGATTGGCGTAATTGCGAATCTAGTTATGCTGGTGATGCTAGGGCTAAGATTAGCCAACTAATAAAACCTGATAAAGCGAAAAGCGTTATTTGCTTTTCGCTTTTACATTTAGTTATCTACTACAGGTTTTTTTGTGCGGGTAACCCAAAAGCAAATTAACGACCCAATAGTCACGAGTACAACACCTTGTAAAAAATAGTCAGCTAAAGCAACGGATAAGTTAATAGAGGCAAACACAGTGGAGAAAATAGGGGTAAAATAAGACAAGGTGCTTAAAAGTATCATATTTCCACCTATAAATGGCTGACTTCACAAAGCAAATCCTGACCCAATAACAAGAGTATCGAGACTGGAAATACGATGATCTACTTATGGAGCTTGAATTTAAGGCAAACGATATACTCTTGCTTATTTCAGCTTAAATAACTATGAATTTTATGGTGTAACCTGGTACGAAAAATGGACATTGGGATGTAAGATTCAGTTTAATACGTCATCATCGATGAAAAAGGTACGTACAAAAGTTCGGCGTTTTAATCGGAACTTCACATAGCAAACTATTGTTTTCTAACCGACCTTTTTCTAAATATATTTGGTTGCCATCCCCAGTGTAGGGAACCGAGCCGTAAAAATACGGTAATAAAGAGTGCGCCTAAAATACACCAAACATGAGGTACTTCTAATAGAAACAGTGTGGCATAAGTTAAGCCACCAGATAGACACGCGGTGGAGTAGAGCTCTTCGCGCATGACAAGGGGGACTTCACGGCATATTACATCGCGCATTAGACCACCAAAGATGCCCGTGGTCATGCCCATAGTAATAGCCACAATCATCGTAGTGCCTTCGATTAAGGACTTTTCAATGCCAACAATATTAAAAATTGCCATGCCCAAAGCATCGACCAGCAACATGTAATAGTTTGATACGTGAGGTAAATGACGAATAAATATTACGGCGATAAATATGGCGCTGTATGTTGCGTATAAATAATCCGGTTCGGCTATCCAAAATACTGGGTGGTTTAATAATACGTCGCGCAGTGTGCCGCCGCCGAGCGCTGTCACTGACGCGACAACCACAACACCAAAACCTCCTATGTTTTTTTCATGGCCCATCAGAGTACCTGAGATGGCAAAAAACGCTACCCCGATCAAATTTAACAAATGAAAATAGTCAGATGCCATTGTGGTCTCCATACCATTACCAAAAAAGTAGCCTATTAGGATAGCGTACTGATGATTTATTTAGCCTGAACATAGGTATGGTGCATGATTAAGTTTTAAAACAGTGCTTGCAGCGCTCTTATATTCTCAGTACAAGAATGCAAATAAGCGCTGATACAGCTAAATTCGGCACTATAAATTGACTTAAAGCGCAAGTAAATTGAACGCATTAAATGGTTGTTCGTCCATAAATAATTGCTATTAGCTGTTGTTATAGTTATAACTGATGTTGGTTGTTTCAGAAGTTTCTGAAAGTAAAAAGGAGGTTATCGAGTGTTTTGCACTCAAATTACTAGGACAATACCCATCTAATGCGCGTGCTTTGCGCCTCTCTAATTGGAGAAGTAAGTGAATAAACATGTTTTTGCTGCTGCCCTCAGCTCTGTTATGGGCTTTACGCTTCCAGCGTTTGCTGATGTTCCAAACCCGACTGATACCCCATATTCCGGCACTATAAAAATAGCGGTTGATGCCACAGATCTAGCTCATCGTATTTTTAAAATAAACGAAACTATCCCTGTTAATGCTGGTGAAATGACTTTGCTTTATCCGCAATGGATACCTGGACATCACTCACCAGTTGGACCAATAAGTCAGTTGGCTGGATTGAAAATGTCAGCAAAAGGTAAAGTGATCGAATGGCAACGAGATCCTGGCAACGTATATGCTTTTAATCTTAAAGTTCCTAAAGGTGTACGTGAGTTGCATGTTGAATATCAATTCTTGTCACCACAAAGTTCAGAGCAAGGGCGCGTTATGATGACGCCAGAAATGCTAAATTTACAATGGGATACAGTAGCGCTTTACCCTGCTGGGCACTATAGCCATAAAATTAAATTTCAACCGAGTGTAACGTTACCAAAAGGGTGGCAGTTTGCTACTGCACTTGAAAAGTCTTCGCAAAAAGGTAATACAGTTACCTTTGAGGGAATTGATTTTGAAAACCTTGTAGACTCGCCAATGTTTGCCGGTAGCCACTATAAGCGTGTTGATTTAAACCCAAATGCAGATACTCCGGTATTCTTAAATGTCTTTGCCGATAAAGAAAAAGATCTTGAGATCAGTGCTGAAGGGTTAACAGCACACCGTGAGCTTATTCAACAAATGTATGCGCTTTATGGTGCACATCACTTTGATCATTATGACTTTTTACTTGCCCTGACAGATAAGTTAGGCGGTATCGGCATGGAACATCATCGCTCAAGTGAAAATAGCGCGAAAGAAAATTATTTTACTGACTGGGATAAGTCATGGGTCGGTCGCGATTTATTAGCACACGAATTTAATCATTCATGGAATGGTAAATATCGTCGCCCTGAAGCATTATGGACACCGACCTATAACCAAGTTAAAGAAGCTAATGGTTTATGGGTATATGAAGGGCAAACACAGTTTTGGGGGCAAGTCATTGCGGCTCGTTCAGGACTTTGGAGCCAAGAAAATACGATGGATATGCTCGCTCGTTTAGGTGCAACCTATGACCAAGGACGCCCTGGCATGGCATGGCGTAATATTTTAGATACAACCAACGATCCAACTATCGCTCAGCGTTCATCATTGCCTTATCGTAGTTATCAAATGAGCGAAGACTATTACTCTGGTGGAGAATTAATTTGGTTTGCAGTTGATGCAAAATTACGTGAATTGAGTAACAACAGTCATTCATTAGATGATTTTGCCCACAACTTTTTTGGCGTAAATCCGGGTGATTGGAATGTGTTGACCTATAAATTTGATGATGTGATTAACACGCTTAATGGCATTGAAAAGTATCAATGGGATGACTTTATTAATTCGCGTTTAAAAGGCCATGTTAACTTATCTAAGTCGCTGGAAGACCAAGGTTGGAAATTGACTTATAACGATAAAGCCTCTGATGGCATTAAAGCAATTGAAAGCCGCTATAAATCAACTGATTTACTTTATTCTCTGGGCTTTTCAGTAAATAAAGAAGGCAAAATGCGTGATGTATTATGGGATAGCCCTGCATTTAATGCGGGTCTTGCGCCAAGTATGCAAATTGTTGCCGTTAATAATACTCAGTTTAGTGCTGATGCACTCAAAGATGCAGTGACGGATGCTAAAGGCTCAAAAGCGCCAATTAAGCTCTTGGTGAAAAACTTTGATCAGTACAGTGAAATTCAGATCGATTATCATGATGGCCTTAAATATCCTCACCTTGAACGTATTGAAGGTAAGCCTGACTATTTATCACAACTACTAACCGCACGATAAAATAAATCCGCGTAGGTTTATCAATACTTTTAAATATACCCACAGAGTGTGGGTATATTTATTTCATGCCAACCGATTATGATTTTGCATGTACGTTGAAGTTATGGTTATTTTTTCATTGCAAAGTAATCCACAACTAACTGCGTCATAGCATTCACGCCTAATTGCAGTGCTTGCTCGTCAGCGAAAAACTGTGGTGAATGATTACTTGCTGCCGTTTTTGCATCTTGACCTTGTGGGGTAACACCTAAAAAGAAAAACAATCCAGGAGTTTCTAAAGCGTAATAGCTGAAATCTTCAGCGCCAGTGATTAAATCAGTGGTAATAATATTCTCAGCCCCAGCAACTTTAGTTAGTGTTGGCGTCATTTTTTGCGTGAGTTTTACATCGTTTACGGTGACAGGGTAGCCGTGGTCGATATGTACATCAGCTTTAGCACCACCGGATTCAGCGACCATTTCAGCTGTTTTCACTAAACGCTTTTTGATATCAGCGCGCATTGCTTGGTCAAAGGTGCGAATAGTGCCAATTAACTCGACACTATCCGGAATGATATTGGAACGTACGCCGCCATTAATAGCACCAAACGAAATAACTGACGGCGCTTTAGTAACATCAACTTGGCGAGATGAAATTGTTTGTGTGGCCATAATTATTTGTGATGATGCAACAATCGGATCAACACCATTCCATGGTCGTGAACCATGAGTTTGGCGGCCTTGTACATTAATTGTAAATGAATCTTCACTGGCCATAAGCGGGCCTTCACGGAAGCCAATTTGGCCTGTGTTTAATGAACTGGTTACATGTAAACCAAACACGGCGTCAGGTTTTTCTTTAAATAAGCCTTCTTTTAGCATGAGTTCAGCACCGCCTTCTTCACCTTCTGGGGCACCTTCTTCAGCTGGTTGAAAGACAAATAATACATCACCCGCTAAGTCATCTTGAATTTTAGCCAAAGATTCAGCTACAGCCATTAGAATAGCGACATGGTTATCATGGCCGCAGGCGTGCATAACACCGACTTCGTTACCACGGTAGGTTGAGGTCTGAGTTGAAGCAAACGGTAAATCAACTTGCTCAGTGACAGGCAGGGCGTCCATATCGGCACGCAGCGCCACTAAAGGGCCTTTTTTACCACCTTTGAGTTTAGCAACTACACCCGTATGGGCTATCCCAGTTTGTACTTCGAGCCCCAGTGCTTTTAAATGTTTAGTAATGTATTTAGCCGTTTCAAATTCGCGGTTACTAAGCTCTGGGTATTGGTGAAGATGGCGTCGCCAAGTGATCACTTTTTCACTTACACTGTGGTTAGCTTTATTTAGATTCTTGTTGAGCTGTTGATCAGGAGCAGCTGCAAAACTTGGTGCAGATAACGTACTTAGCAATAAGCCGCTGTAAATAACTTTGTGTAACATAGTGATCCCTTTTATTATTTGATTATTAAAACTAATGTAGAGTAAACCGATATGAATGAACAGGACCGTGCGATAGTTAACCAAGGAAATTGGTTTAGTAGCCGCTCTAAAGAATTTCAACACCAGCTATTGTTACATGCAAAAGTAATTAAACTCGATGCGGGTGAAGCATTATTTTTAAGAGGAGATGAAAATGCGGGTTTATACGCTGTTGTTAATGGAGTTATGCGAGTTAGTGGAGTAAATGGAGAAGGTAAAGAAGCGGTACTGAGTTTTATAGATCCAGCTATTTGGTTTGGTGAAGTTGCTTTATTTGATGGTGGTTTGCGTACCCACGATGTTTATGCACAAACACCCGCTCGATTGCTACATGTACCGCATCGGGCACTGATACAATTATTAGCAATCACGCCTATTTACTGGCATGATTTTGGTGTTTTACTTTCACAAAAAATGCGGCTGCTGTTCACTTCATTAGAAGATCATGCTTTATTAACTGCCCAGCAGAAAGTCTGTAAACGGCTGGTTATGATGGCAACCATGTCGCTGCCCAGTAATACCGCTACTATTATGTTATCGCAGCAACAACTCGCAGATATGACCTATTTAACTCGTCAAACTATTAATCAAATCTTGCAGTTATTAAGTGAAAAAAAGCTTATTTCCCTTCATTACCAGCGTATAGAAATTCTTGATAAACAACAGCTGGCTTTACTTGTACATTAGCTGCGTTATTATTTTTACCTGATATAAGTACATTGGCCTTAAATTTGCTTTATAAAATAAAACTATCAATGGATTTGAAGCAATGAGCTCACTAATATTTAATAATCAGTACCGTACAGAACCTTATAACCCTCCTGTGCAAGCGAAAAGCATAAGCCATTCTAAAGCGGCAACCGAATTGCCAGAAACGGCAATAAATAGCCAAGCTAATACTGTTAGCAGCCCTAAAAACCCTTCATATGGAAAAGACTTTTTAGAAAAAGCAAATGAAGCGCTTATTTATCAACGATTAGGTGTTGATAAAGATAAAATAGCTGAACTTAAGGCCGCGATTGAAAAGCTGACAGAAAAAATACAAGAGCAGGGAGGGGGGAATGACGAATTAGCAAAACAAATGGAATCGTTACAAAAAATGCTTGGACAAGAATATCAAAAAGGCCGTGAGTTACAATCTAAAACTCCGGATCACGATAAAGGTAAAATCATAAGCGCATTTGTATAAGTGGATTTTAAAAATGTCGGGTAGAAGACATTGTTACGTTGTGTTAACTGCTAAAGTAAATAATAAGATAATTATATAAAGTAAAGAAAATGAAAACACTGCAACAACAACTGGGCAATTATGGCTTATATCACCGTTCAAAACGCAATGTACTCACACACTTTTTTGGTATTCCACTCATTGTATACGCTGTATTGTGTTTATTAGCGCGTATTTATTTACCGGTTGCTGATCATGTTATCAATGGCGCTCATGTTTTTGTGTTAGCTACTGTGATTTATTATTTACTTCTTAATGTCTCACTAGGTTTGATAATGGCTGTTATTTTAGTAGTAATGAGTATAGCGGCTGCGCCAATTGCATCACTTAGTTTTACTAGCTGGTTAGCTGTTAGTATAGGTGTTTTTATTTTTGGCTGGGTTTTACAGTTTATTGGGCATTATTTTGAAGGTAAAAAACCAGCTTTTGTTGATGACTTAATCGGGCTTATCATTGGGCCATTATTTGTGCTTGTTGAGGCGCTTTTTTTACTCGGACTATATAAACAACTCGAGCAACAGATCACAGACATTGCGGGTCCTACAAAGCCTTAATAATAATCATAGGTAGAGCATGAACTTTAATAATAAAACGGTGTGGATCACCGGGGCATCATCAGGTATTGGTAAAGAGTTAGCGATACAGTTAGCACACTTAGGCGCTAATATTATTTTATCAGCCAGAAGTGCAGATAAACTAAATCAACTTTGTAGCGAGTTACCGGCTGGACAACACAAAGTAATACCTCTTGATTTATCACAACCTGAGCGGGTACTTGAGTATGTTGCAAATAGTATGGCTACGATTGGTAACGTTGATATTTTAATTAATAATGGTGGTGTGTCGCAGCGTAGTTTGTTTTTAGAAAATGACTTTATTGTGTATCGTCAACTTATGGAAGTTAACTATTTTGGTTTGATTGCGCTAACTAAAGCGGTATTACCGAGTATGGTTAAAAATGGCGGCGGCTGTGTAGTATCAATCAGTAGTGTCGCAGGTAAAGTTGGCTCTAAATTCAGAACCGGTTACTCAGGCTCTAAATATGCAGTCGTTGGTTTTATGGATTGTTTGCGAGCTGAAGTGGCCGATAAAAACATTCATTGTTTGACTATCTGCCCAGGCTCTATAAAAACGGCTATTGCTCATAATTCGCTTAATGAACATGGTATTGCGCAAAATAAGGCTGAACACTCTATTGAAAATGGTATGGATGTAACGGCTGCTGTGAAGCAAATGGTCAGTGCAATAGCTAAACGTAAAGATGAAGTGGTGGTTGGCGAGGGGATCAGTGGCTGGGCTCCGACTATAAAACGTTTCTTTCCTAGTTTTTTTAATCGTATGACAGCGAAAAAGAATTATCGTTAAACAAACGATGAATAATACCGTGCTGGTATGCATTAACAGCGGCTTTATAGTTTATAAATTAGCTATAAATTGATTTTTTTGCAGTATTAGTAAACAGTTGTGCGTAGAACGATGGGTTAGAATGTAGAAAAAACAGGCGATCGCTTATGATCTCGCTGGAATTGGTCTTTTATACTTGCACCGATAATTATATGCACTTAAAGTAGCTAAAATGATGTAAACGAGTGATGAATACTGTGGAACAAAAACAACTTAAAGAATTAACACCAGAAGAACAAGAACAAGCAAAGCAGCAAAGTATTGCATGGCAACGTGAGTGTTTTCAAAATGCACAAAAGCATTTAGCAGAGAAGGGCGTAATGCCAAAAACTTTGCTAGAAAAAGAAAGCCGCTTTATCGCTCCGTTATGTGCCCTATGGAAGTTTAAAGGCCAAGACGGTAAAAGTTATTGGGTTATCACCGGTCGCTTACCAACTGATCATGCGTTAGCATCAGTTGCCGAAAATGCGCGTGATGCGCTGCGATATTTTTCTCTGCAATGGCAGTTAAAAGCAGATCAAATTATGCAAACCGGTGGACACGATAAAACTAAAGTTGATTTTGCAAACCTACTAATTAATCGTGCGCATGGTATTTATGAAATGTACGAAAAAGAAGAGCTGTGGGCAAACGAAGTTAATTGACCTGAAAGCTTATTTGTAATTTTAACTTAAAGATTTTAATATAAAGAACAGCTTTAAAAATTAAAAAAGCGAACGTGTTATGTGGAGTTACACATTAATATGTTCGCTTTTTTAATGCCCATTGCGTTAAATTGGTGGTTTTTAACTCGCTAGGATGGCCATTTTTAATAACTTTTTATCAATGCACCAGTGTAAATGGTTTCGTATTGAATTTATTAATGGGGCATTGCATACGAAGCCGTGGAATACCTGCTTCCATAAACACACAACCTTGTTGTTCAAAGCCATTACGTTTAAATCGTTCTACCTCATTTAAAATACAATTAATGCTGACGCAATCACAACCCTGCTGTTGTGCAAGCTCAACAATATAATTCAGCAATGAACGATAGACGGAGCGATTACGGTGCTCTGGCAGCACCGCAATACGGCCAATAAGGCCATCGCTACATAATCGGCCTGTTGCAACTGGGCCTTGGCTGTCATCTGTTACCAGTATATGATGAGCATATCTATCAAGATTATCAAACTCGATATGTTTGGGAATATGTAGTTCACATACAAATACCCGCTCTCTGATCTGTTGTAGTAACTCCTTGCCTATATCCCATTCTACCTTGTTGATATGATAGCCCATACAAACACACTCCTAGCAAAACCAAATCCCCTCATTAATTAGTGTAGTAAAGGTTTGTATAAAAACTAAACTATTTTTTGAACTATTTAGTTGCTCTGCTGTCACCATAGTATGGTCAGTGAGTAATTTAACCGCAGTTAAGTCACTAACAGGGAGTGGGTAGTTTTCACCATTTACGCTGAGAAGTATTTCATTTTCAAAAACTTGATACAATGCACGGGTGCCACCGAGGCGCTCAAAAATCACATCATCATCATTCAATAGCTCAGCTATTTGTTCACTATTAAATAAATCTTCTGGCGGCATTAAATCCATTTCATGCTTAGGTTGACTAAGTGTATTACCTAACCAAGATTTAAGTAATGCGTCGTCATTTAGGGCCGCTTGCATTAATAGTTTAATGTTTTCGACTTCGCAAGCTTGGATCTCACCTTTAGAATCGCGCAATGTTATTGCAGGGTCTTGATAACGGCTATTTCCCGCTTCTTTATCAATAATGTGATCAGCAAAGTTTGATAATAGATCGCGTTGATTTGGTGCACGAAATCCGATCGAGTAGTTTAATGCGTTTTCTACAGCATAACCTTCATGTGGGCAGCCCGGCGGGATGTATAAAATATCGCCTGGCTCTAGGATGCAATCAATCACGGCTGGAAATTGTTCAACTTGTAATAAACTTTTATTTTGTGCAAATTGTTTTAGTTTATTATCTGGCATACCGACACGCCAATGACGCTTGCCTTCACCTTGAATAATAAATACGTCGTATTGATCTAAATGCGGACCGACTCCACCCCCAGGCGTTGAAAAGCTGATCATTAGGTCATCAATACGCCAATTAGGAATAAACCGAAATGGTTCCAGCAGCTGCGCAGCATTAGGATGCCAATGATCGACTGCTTGTACGAGTAGGGTAGAATGTTGCTCGGTTAGTAATTCAAAATCTTCAAATGGGCCATGATGCGCTTGCCAGTCATTATCATGATTAGTGATAATACGCGATTCAATGCTCTCTTCCATGGCAAGACCGGCAAGCTCATTAGCATCAAGCGGGTCGGCAAAGTCTGTAAACCCTTGCTTGATCAAGAGCGGTTTTTTTTGCCAATACTGTGTTAGAAAGTCTTGCTCGGATAAGTCGTTAATCGTTAATTGATACATGCTGCGCCCATTAAAATGAAAAAAGCGAAAGGCAAGAGCCTTTCGCTTTATAGTGTATATAAAATAAGTTGTCGCAGAAAGCTTAAACTAGGTTGTCGATAAACTCGACAGCACGACCAATATAGTTAGCCGGTGTTAGTTTTTTCATTTCTACTTTTGCTTCTTCCGGTAACTCTAAACCATCGATGAAGTCAGCCATGATCTCTTGATTTACACGTTTACCACGGGTTAAATCTTTTAGCTTTTCGTATGGTTTTTCGATACCGTATTTACGCATTACCGTCTGAATTGGCTCTGCTAGCAGTTCCCAGTTCTGATCTAACTCGTCAAGTAAACGTTGCTCGTTTACTTCTAACTTGCTTACACCTTTTAGGGTTGATTGGTATGCAATTAGCGCATAACCCATACCAACACCTAAGTTACGCAGTACTGTTGAGTCAGTAAGGTCACGTTGCCAGCGAGATACCGGCAGCTTTTGCGCTAGATGAGCGAAAATAGCATTTGCTAGGCCTAAGTTACCTTCTGAGTTTTCAAAATCAATCGGGTTAACTTTATGTGGCATAGTTGATGAACCAATTTCACCCGCAATGGTTTTTTGTTTAAAGTGATTTAGCGCTATATAGCCCCATGCATCACGGTCAAAATCTAATAAGATAGTGTTAAAGCGAGCAATCGCATCAAATAACTCGGCAATGTAGTCGTGCGGTTCAATTTGCGTTGTAAATGGGTTGAATGTTAACCCTAGGCTAGTTACAAATTGCTCAGCATGATTGTGCCAATCGTAATCAGGGTAGGCACTGAGGTGAGCATTGTAGTTACCTACTGCACCGTTGATTTTACCTAGCATTTCAACTTGTGCAATTTGGTCACGTTGACGCTTTAAACGCATATATACGTTGGCAAATTCTTTGCCCATAGTTGAAGGTGTTGCAGGTTGACCGTGAGTACGTGTCATCATTGGTACTGCTTTGTACTCAATGGCTTTTTCTTTAATTGCATTAAGTAGTTGATCACAGTAAGGAAGTAATACTTCGTTACGTGCTTCAGTGAGCATTAAACCGTGAGACAGGTTATTGATGTCTTCTGATGTACATGCAAAGTGAATAAATTCATTAATTGCATGTAACTCGGCGTTGTCAGCTACTTTTTCTTTTAATAAGTATTCAACGGCTTTAACATCGTGGTTTGTAGTACGCTCGATATCTTTTACACGTTGCGCATCGGCTTCGCTGAAGTTATCAACAATCGCGTTAAGTAAAGCATTGGCTTCGTCGCTAAATGCCGGTACTTCTTTGATCGCATCAGCTGCTGCAAGGGCTTGTAACCAACGAACTTCGACTGTTACACGGTATTTTATCAAGCCAAATTCGCTGAAAATACTGCGTAGTTCAGTGGTTTTGCTGCCGTAGCGACCATCCACCGGAGAGATAGCTGTTAACGCTGAAAGCTCCATAATAACTCCTAAATTTTAGTTTTGAACGATAATTAAATATGGTTTTTAGCAATGGCGATAATTCTTCTTTTCGCAAAGAAAAAGTGACGGCGTTTACCGCCCATTTGTCGCCATAATACTGCACTGCGAATACCTGCTAATAATAATGCACGTATTTTGTGTTGTACTAATTGCTGTTTTAGTAAGTCAGGCTTGCCATAAACCTGAATTCGGTGCCCTAGGGGGCTAAGCACCTTTGAATAAATATCGGCAAGAGCCGTAATAACAGTGTCATCAGTAATAGCAAAGTGATCAAGACGTCGCTTGATATCATCAATGCTTTTACCAAGCTCTGCTAAGCTACTTGCTTTTGCGCTCAGTGCACGCTCAAGTTGCATTAAACCGCCAACGTATTTGACGATTTCAACATCTTTCTTTTCACCTGCACTGAGTTGATCAAGTAAGATTTTATAACCATCTCTTAGATTCTCAGTGCCTTGATACACATCACTGGGTGAATCAGGGGAGGTTTGTACAATACTGGTTAATAGTTTTTCTAATTCGTAATCGTTGCTACTGCCGTACTGCGCTATTTTTTGAACTTGTTTAGCAACTTGGCACATGGCTGCTAATGCCATGACTTGGTGTTCATTCATTATTTGATCACCGAATCAATAATACCGCCACCTAAACATATTTCGTTGGCATAAAATACCGCAGATTGTCCTGGGGTTACTGCTTTTTGTGGTTCATCAAATAATACTCGGGCAAAACCATCATCGCCAACGAGCAGCGTACAGTTTAGGTCTTCTTGACGATAGCGAGTTTTTACCGTGCAGCGGGTGGTACCTTTTGGTCCAACACGATCAACCCAGTGTAATTGGTTGGCATTTAGTCCATTGCTGTAAAGACGCGGATGGTCTTTACCTTGACCAACAATCAATACGTTGCGTTCTAAGTCTTTATCTACTACATACCATGGTTCGCCAGAGCCTTCTTTCATGCCACCAATTAGCAAACCTTTACGTTGACCGAGAGTGTGATACATCAAGCCTTCGTGTTCACCAACATTGTTACCGTCTGTATCTTCAATAACACCCGGTTGTGCAGGTAAGAATTTTTGTAGGAAGTCTTTAAACTTACGCTCGCCGATAAAGCAAATACCGGTACTGTCTTTTTTATCGTGGGTAATTAAGTCTTGTTCTTCAGCAATGCGGCGCACTTCAGGTTTGGCAATATCACCAACTGGGAACAGCGTTTGTGCAATATGTTCATGACTTAATGTGTATAAAAAGTAGCTTTGATCTTTGTTATCATCAAGACCACGACACATAACGTATTTATCATCGCGTAATTCACGGCGTACATAATGTCCCGTGGCTATAAAGTCAGCGCCAAGCGCCGTTGCTGCAAATTCTAAAAAAGCTTTGAATTTGATTTCTTTATTACACATGATGTCAGGATTTGGCGTACGGCCTGCTTTATATTCAGCAAGAAAGTACTCAAATACGTTATCCCAATATTCTGCGGCAAAATTAACTGTGTGTAGTTCAATCCCCAGCTTGTCACAGACTGCTTGCGCGTCTTTTAAATCGTCGGCAGCAGCGCAATATTCATCATTATCATCTTCTTCCCAGTTTTTCATAAACAGGCCTTCAACTTGATAGCCTTGTTGTTTTAATAAATAAGCTGATACAGAAGAATCAACACCGCCGGACATGCCAACGATGACTTTAATGTGACTATTTTCGCTCATGGATAATTTCGCTTATACAGGTTGCTGTCATTTAAACTACTAGCGCATACGCGTATTATAGAGCTAAAAGGAGACACTCTGACAAATTACGCAGGCTATGAAAGGCCGCGATTATAGCAGTATACCCAAACCACCTCAAGATGCAGAATTCAGCGTTTCACAGGGGCTTAATATCAAGGCGTTACTTTGCAACAATGGCAGTCCCTTTTAATAAGTAACAACGCTGAGAGTAAGTGCCTGTGAAACGCCCAACGGGTTGGTTTAAAAGCGATTTATACTGCGTTATTGATTTTAACAATAGAACCACTATTACTTGCAATCAATGCCTTTACTAAATCGCTTTTAATTCCAACTGAAACTCGCATCTTGAGGTGGTTTGGGTATATAGACAGCCAAGCCACCAAAGATATGAGTTTTGTAGGGAACAGTTTCGTAGCCAAATTGGCAGGGAAGGTGTGGTTTTTAAGTTGTATTAAAAACGATGAAGTTTTTTGTAATGACGCTTGGCTGGTTAAGTTTCAAAAAACAGCGCTTGGATTTTGAAACTTAACTAGGGCGTTATGGCTAGGTAAAAATTATTCTACACCAATAAACCCACCGGTTTGGTGTGTCCACAACGCGGCATAAATACCATTTTGTGCCAGCAGTTCTTCATGGCTACCTTGCTCTACAATGCCGCCCTCATCAAGTACGATGAGCCGGTCCATTTGTGCAATAGTGGATAGTCGATGCGCGATGGCAATGACGGTTTTACCGGTCATTAAATCATCAAGACTAGCTTGAATAGCCGCTTCAACTTCAGAATCGAGCGCGCTGGTGGCTTCATCTAAAATTAATATCGGGGCGTTTTTCAGCAGCACCCGAGCAATGGCGATACGTTGGCGTTGACCTCCAGAGAGTTTTACGCCGCGCTCACCCACTTGGGCTGCAAAACCTTTGTTGCCTTTGCTATCTTCAAGGTCATCAATAACCTCTAGCGCTTTGGCTTGTTTAGCCGCTTTCATCATTTCTTCATCGCTGGCATCTGGGCGGCCATAAAGGATATTTTCTTTGACTGTCCGATGCAGTAAAGAAGTATCTTGGGTAACCATCGCAATGTACTTACGCAGGCTTTCTTGACTCACTTTTGAGATATCTTGGCCGTCGATGTTGATACTACCGCTATCAATATCGTAAAAACGTAGCAACAAATTAACGAGTGTTGACTTACCAGCGCCAGAGCGACCAACAAGACCTATTTTCTCTCCGGCTTTGATATTGAGATTTAAGCCATTGATAACAGCGCCGCGATTCGTTTCGTTTGCGGCTTTACCGTAGTTAAAATGCACATTATTAAAGTCAATTGCACCTGTGGTTACACTTAATGTGCTGGCATCAGGCAGATCATCGACTTCAATTGGGTTTGATAACGTTTTCATACCATCAGCGACAGTGCCGATGTTTTCAAACAAGCCACTAATTTCCCACATGATCCACTGTGCCATGCCATTTAAACGCAGTGCTAAGCTTACCGCAATTGCAATTGCGCCGGCACTAATGGCGCTCAGAGTCCATAAATACAAAGATAATGCCGCAACACTAAATACTAAAAAGTAGTTAAGCGTTTGAATGGCAAAATTTAAACTGGTAACTAAGCGCATTTGCTTATACACAGGTTGTAAAAAAACATCCATGCTGTCTTTTGCGTACTGCTCTTCACGTTGGGTATATGAGAACAATTTAATAGTCGAAATATTAGTGTAACTGTCAACTATTCGGCCGGTCATCTCAGAGCGAGCGTCTGCTTGCGAGCTAGCCACTTTTTTGAGCTTAGGTACATAGTACATTTGGATCAAAATATACAGAGCTAACCATACAAGCAAAGGAAGCATTAAGCGCCAATCGGCTTCGGCTACTAAAAACACCATAGCGCCAAAATAAACCACGATATACATTAATACATCAAGTAGTTTCATCACGGTTTCACGCACCGCGAGGGATGTTTGCATTACTTTGGTGGCGATGCGCCCTGCAAATTCATTTTGGTAAAAGCTCACACTTTGGCGAAGCAAATAGCGATGTGCTAACCAACGAATTGACATCGGGTAATTACCTAACAAGGCTTGGTGCAATATCGCAGAATGAAAAAACACCACGATAGGTAGGACAACAAGTAGCACTATCGCCATTTTTATGAGTTCAGATTTTTGCTCAACAAATAATGTTTCAGGGGTGTAGATACTTAGCCAATCAACAAGCTGGCCCATATAGCTAAACAGTGATACTTCTAAAATCGCGAGCAATGCTGCGCTTAGCGACATAAAAAATAGCGAGACTTCCATACCTTTAGTGTAGTGACGACAAAATGCAAATAGCGTCGCAGGAGGCTGGGTTGGCTTTTGTTCGGGAAACGGCTTGATCATCCGCTCAAATAATCGATACATTTTAATATCTTGAATAGCAAAAATGGCGTTAACTATATCACTGAAAAGCGACAAAAACAGGTTTGCATAATGATCTTTTTGCTTGTTTGTCGGTTATTACAAAACAACAGTGACTACCATTTTATTTTGCCAATCAGCATATCTTTAAACATCACCCAGTCTGCCCATAAGCTATAAAACGGGTATTTGAACGTAGCAGGGCGGTTTTTCTCAAAGAAGAAATGACCAACCCAGGCAAAACCATAACCAATAATGGGTAGCAACCACAACAGCATAAATTGTTGGCTATACAGCACATACAAAACGATAATAAGCACCAAAGAGCTACCAAAAAAATGTAACCGTTTGCAGGTAATATTTTTATGTTCTTGTAAGTAGTATGGGTAAAACTTTTTAAAGCTAGTAAATTCTGGTGTATTTTTCATATCACATATCTTGTTAATGCTATTGACTGGTTTTAAATATTTAGTTTTACATTTCTTTACAGATATTAGGCGCTTTGATCTCATACTACTAGACATACTTACGACAAATTTATACCGTTATGAGTCTAACAAATAATTAAAAGATCATAATCATGTTAAAAAAAGCCATTACTTGCGCGGTGTTAGTTGCGCTTTGGGGTTGTTCTGAATCGACATCAATATCAACAAACAATCAAAATAATGCAGCAGCACCGATAACTGCTAACCAATCTATCACTTACCCGGAAACAAAAAAAGGGACTGTGGTTGATCAGTACTTTGACGAGAAAGTGGCTGATCCATACCGTTGGTTAGAAGATGATATGAGCAGTGATACGGCTAAGTGGGTTAAAACACAAAATGAACTGACTTTTTCATATCTTGAAAATATCCCGTACCGGGATAAATTAAAAGCCAGCCTTGAAAAGCTAATGAATTACGAAAAAGTAACGGCTCCATTTACTGAAGGTGAATACACCTACTTTTATAAAAATGATGGCCTACAGAACCAATATGTACTTTATCGTAGTAAAGGCAAGGGCGAAGCAGAGGTTTTCCTCGATCCAAATAAGTTTAGCGAAGATGGTACAACTTCAATGTCTGGTCTGACTTTCTCTGAAGATGGTTCGCTAGCAGCTTATCAGATCTCTGAAGGTGGCAGTGATTGGCGAAAAGTCATTATTATTGATACGCAAAGTAAAGAGCAAATTGAAAGTGCATTAATCGATATAAAGTTCAGTGGTATTGCTTGGGTTGGCAACGATGGTTTTTATTACTCAAGCTACGATAAACCTAAAGGCAGTGAACTCTCGGCAAAAACTGATCAACACAAAGTGTATTACCATAAATTAGGAACTGCACAAACAACCGATGAACTTATATATGGTGGCTCTGAGGAACAAAAACATCGCTATATTGGTGCCTCGGTAACGCGTGATAATCGCTACTTATTGATTTCTGCTAGTGTTTCAACATCTGGTAATAAACTGTTTATTAGAGATTTAACCAAGCCAGACAGCAAACTTGTCACAGTGCTTGATAATACAGATTCAGACACTTACGTTTTAGATAACGACGGCAGTAAGTTATTTTTAGTAACAAACTTAAATGCGCCGAATAAGAAAGTAGTGACGGTAGACGCCGCAAACCCAACTGTTGAGTATTGGCAAGATTTGATCCCAGAAACAGATAATGTATTGAGTATGTCTAAAGGGGGGGATTTCTTTTTTGCAAAATACATGGTTGATGCCATTTCTAAAGTGCAACAATATGACAAAGCTGGCAAGTTAGTTCGTGAAATTAGTTTACCCGGTGTGGGTACCGCTCGTGGTTTCAGTGGTAAAAAAGAAAGTAGTACGCTTTATTATTCATTCGCTAATTACACAACGCCGGGCAATACCTATGCGTTTGATGTAAATACTGGTAACTCAGACGTTTACCGTAAATCTGGGGCGCAGTTTGATTCTGCGGCATATACTTCTGAACAAGTATTTTATAGTTCCAAAGATGGCACTAAAGTACCGATGATCATCTCCTATAGAAAAGATTTAAAACGTGATGGTACTAACCCAACTATTCTATATGGTTATGGCGGTTTTAATGCCAGCATGACGCCAAGCTTTAGTTCAACCATTGCTGCTTGGCTTGAGCAAGGGGGTGTCTACGCCGTGGCTAATATTCGTGGTGGCGGTGAATACGGTAAACAGTGGCATGATGCGGGTACACAACTTAAAAAGCAAAATGTATTTGATGATTTTATAGCTGCTGCTGAGTATTTAAACGCAGAGAAATACACATCAAGTGATTACCTAGCCGTTCGCGGTGGTTCAAATGGCGGTTTATTAGTTGGCTCGGTCATGACTCAGCGCCCTGAGTTATTTAAAGTCGCACTACCTGCAGTAGGCGTACTTGATATGTTACGGTATCACACTTTTACCGCCGGAGCTGGCTGGGCATATGACTATGGTACGAGTGAGCAAAGTAAAGAAATGTTTGATTACTTAAAAGGCTACTCGCCAGTTCATAATGTAAAAGCTGGGGTTAAATACCCAGCGACCTTGATCACCACAGGCGATCACGATGACCGTGTGGTGCCAGCTCACTCTTATAAGTTTGCAGCGGAGCTACAAGCCAAAGGTGCAGGGAACAATCCATACCTTATCCGTATTGAAACTAATGCGGGTCATGGTGCAGGTACACCAACCAGTAAAATTATTGATCAATATGCAGATATTTACGGTTTCACCCTTTATAACATGGGTATCAAATCACTGTAATTGAATAATATAAATAAAACACCGAAGCGATTGTTTCGGTGTTTTTAAGGTTGCGCAGTGGGACTTTGCAACGCAAGAGTATTAATTAGCTATTACTTGAAAAAAGGCGTTGGTGTGTTTTAAACGCATATTCGTCAGTCATACCACTTAAATAATCACAAATTACTCTGTGTGTATTACCATTTTGTTGTTGTGCTAGGCGAAACACATTTGCTGTGGTTTCAGGTAATAGTCGTAATGGTTCGCAGGCAAATGCTTCAAATAATTCAATAATTAATTTTTGTCCTTTAAACTCAATTTGCTGCATATGTGAAGCACGAATGAGTCGTTGATAAATAAATGACTTTAACGTCTCAAGTAAATGCTGATAACTGTGCGGTAATTCAACGGTGTAATTTAAAATTGGATTTTCAAACTCAAGTTCTGTGTGCACAATGGATGATTGAGTAATAAATAAGTTTACTAATTCCCCAATCACATCTTTACGTTGTGCTTCGCTACCTAAAAATAGCCGCTCGGTTAAGTTACTGTCGCTAAGCCACTCACATTGCACAAGCTCAAGTGCGGGTAAGGCATGATTTTGCCACTCTTTTAGGGTGATTTGCTCTGTTGCAATTGCGTCTTCAAGGTCATGTACGGCATAAGCGATATCGTCGGCAAGTTCCATAATGGCCGCATCAAGGGATTTAAAACTGGTTTTAGATCTAAACTCATCGACGGCCTTAAAATCGCCTAAGCGTTGTTTATCAGCGTCAGATAAAGGCGCTACAATCCAGTCAAAGGTCGCTTTATCATCCTTGTATAAACCTTTTGCTGGGCGCCAGTCGTCAGCTTTTATAAATGCACGTTGCGGATCATGATGTGGGATGGTGTGCCACAAGTCATCAATAAAAGCCGGGTATTTTATAAAGCCAAGCAAAGTACGGCGCGTTAAGTTCATACCATGACCATCACTGTATGGTTCAAGTCTTGAAACAATGCGCAGTGTTTGTGCATTGCCTTCAAAACCACCATGTTCACGCATCATGTAGTTAAGGGCAATTTCACCGCCATGACCATAAGGAGGATGGCCTATATCATGGGCCAAACAAAGCGTCTCAAGCAAACTAGGGTCGGGAAAATGTGTGAAGTCAGGGTGTTGTTTCTCTAAATGACGAAGTAAACCACTGCCAATTTGCGATACCTCTAAAGAATGGGTTAATCGTGTACGATGAAAATCATTTAGGCCAATCCCCATTATCTGAGTTTTAGCTTGTAAACGTCTAAATGCAGCTGCATGGATTATCCGGGAGCGGTCTACTTGCCATGCTGAGCGATTGTCATTAGGGCGAAACTTGTTTTGATTTATTATGCGGCTTTGCCAGTCTAATTTCATTAATGGGTATCCGGTAACTTCTTTAGCGTTTTTATGCGCTTAATTGTAGCCGATTTTTATAGATTATAAATCCTTCAAATGGGTATATTCGCCTTTATTGGAGTGCTTAGGTATAATGAATGGTCAGATGCGTGTGGATATACCATGCATAAACATTAGTTTTTTTGAGAGAATACATGCTTAAGTATCTATTTCGTTTAATCGTTAGCCTATTTTTTATTTGGGCATTGAGTTACCCATTTATAGAAAGGACGAATTCAACTATTGAGGGCGAAACAGCCTTAATCAAGCCACCAGTCAAAAAGAAAGAAAAGCCATTACATAACGTTAAGCTTCCTGATTTTAACGGCTTTAGTGATGTAAAAGAAAAAAAACATGCTTTTTTTAACTTTATTCGGCCGCATGTTGAGGCTGAAAATAAAAAAATCCTGCAGCAACGGGCAACGCTGGAGATTGCATTGATGATGGTGCAATACGATGAGCCATTAAGTCGCACGCAAACTAAGCAAGTTAAAACGATTTTAAACAGCTATAAATTACCAGAAACGATTGATAGTTTGTCTTTGCGTCAGGCATTACGTCGAGTTGATATTATTCCTAAAGAGCTAGCGCTGATGCAAGCGGCAAACGAATCAGCATGGGGAACGTCTCGATTTGCTCGAATAGGATTAAACTTTTTTGGTCAGTGGTGTTATAGCAAAGGCTGCGGTATGGTGCCTAATCGTCGTAATACTGGTGCAGACCATGAAGTGGCGGCATTTAAATCTGTGCGAGCAGCCGTGACTTCTTATTTTAAAAATATTAATACCCATGCAGCTTATAAAGAGTTACGTAGTATCCGCGCCGATTTGCGTTTACAAGAAAAGCCAATTTCAGCGACTAAGCTAAGTTACGGATTAATCTCCTATTCCGAGCGTGGTGAAGCGTATATCGAAGAATTAAATCAAATGATCAACCAAAATAGAGCTTACTTTGATGAATAACCCAGTACGTAGTATCAGTCATATTATGGCATTAGCCGTTGTACTAATAGCAACGTTTACTGTGCAAGCAAAAGAGTTTGTGGTTTCTTATGATGGCTTTTATGATCGTTTAAAAGTCGTCAATAAAGGTGATTTTCAATTTGCTCAGGTCAATTTTTACATCACCGACATTGCCAGTAATGACGAATGTTTAATTAAAACCGGGCGCATTATTACTGAGCGAGAGGAATTTTCACTTAATTATACTGAGCATGCTCAGCTTTTACTTCCTTTTGATAAACAACTTGATACAAATAAAGCTGTGGTGGTTATCGAGCCTCAAAATGAAAACCATGATTGCCAGTTAAAACTGCAAATTGAGGCGCGTGAGTTCAATAATAGTAATTTAAATAAACACCAGTTGTATCAGCTTAATGATGAGTTTGATGAATTATTATCGGATCTGTCGGGATTTTTTGTTAGCAAACTGATGAGCTTTTTATTGCCTGAACAACAAGGTGTGGTGCTGACTTTTGCAGAGCCAGTGACGATTGCCGATCCTGCTTTTGATTGCCAAGGAGCAATTTGTCATGTCAGTGTTACTGAGCAGTGGGAAGACGATAAAACAGCATTTACTGTGCCGGTGCCATTACTAAAAGTAACGCCATGGATTGCTAAGTAGTAAAAAACAGTTGAGTAAGCGCTGTTAACAGCAGCGCTTGATTTATGTTATTACTAATCAAGAGTAATCAAGAGTAATTAAAAAATATCCTTCCATATTTACTAATCAATGCCTATGAATAACCTTGTTTTTAGCCAATTGAGTTACACGCAGCCCAAAGCACGTTAAAATACAGTCATTATAGATTTAAAATAATTCCTTAGATATGAATAAAACCCATGTGATTGAATGCCTGCGTTTTGCTTTAGAGGCGCAACTTAGTACCGCGCAGGCTGCTGCAAAGACAGCCCATGACACCGCCACTCATGAAGAAAATATTGCTGAAAATAAATACGATACATTAGGCCTAGAAGCTGCCTATTTAGCGCAAGGGCAAGCACAGCGTGTGAATGACTGCCATTTGAGTATTATCGAGTTTGAAAAGGCATTTAAAATCGCTGTATCAAGTAAAGTTGCCATTGGTTCGCTGGTCTGTATCTGCGATGAAGACGAAAATCTAAAATGGTATTTTTTAGGGCCACTTTCTGGTGGTTTAAGCATTAAAATAAAAGACACTACAGTGTATGTTCTCACACCACTGTCACCATTAGGTCAATTACTGATGGATAAGCAACAAGGTGATGAGTTTAGTTTTACAATAGCGAATAAATCCACGTTATTAGAAATTATTTCAATAAGTTAGTGATGCTGAAAGGAGCTTTAACCAGCTTTTTTTGATCTTACTGTGGTTGATTAAATTTACTTATCTTAACGCTAAAAATTACTCGTTGGAAAGGTAGCGAAAAACCCTTTATAAATCACCTGTAGATTAAGCAGTAGCTGAATCTAAAGCACCCATCCTGTTAAGTACACGTGTTGCACAACGATGACTTAGCAGTATGGGTGTTTCTATTTATATTCACTCTTACATTTGTATTTTGACTTATTTTAGGAAAAGTCGTGTTTAAAACCTTGATTGTGGTTGATAACAACGAGCAGGCACTTGCTCACTCATTCGAAAACGTAATTACCTTCAATACCTACTTACGAGATTATCCAAAGCATAATGAGCCAAAAACGCGCATTATTAATCTATGCGACTCAAGCCAATACTTGAGTAAAGGCTATTATTGCTCATTACTTGCTGAGGCACGTAAACATCAAGTATTGCCAAGCGTAAAAACGATTAATGCGCTACGTAATGGCCAAACTTTGATGCTTAATGTTGGCCATCTCGATGATGCCTTATACTTTGGGCATGCAGTAAATGAACTACAAAACAAAGCAGCAAAAGCGGTATTTAAACAATATCCAGCGCCTATTTTATTTGTAGATGAAGCCGGGCTGTTACAGCAAGGTTCATTGGCGTCGCTTAATACTCAGCAGCATCAAGACTTTGTTGCTAAATTAACTGAGTTTACGCAAACACAGTGGCGTATAAGCAGTTCGCAAAAACGTTACCGCTGGGATATGGCTATTTTAGTTGATCACAATGAAAAAGTGCCACCAAGCGATAAAGATGCAATAGCCCGTTTTATTAAAGCGGCAGCTAAACATGGTATCTATGCTCAAGCGCTCAGTTTTGAAGAAATAGACAATATCGCTCAGTTTGATGCGCTATTTATTCGCCAAACAACTGCAATTGACCACCCAACTTACCGTCTGGCAAGTAAGGCGCAGAGCCTAGGATTAGTGGTGATTGATGATGCTGAGTCTATTTTACGCTGTTGTAATAAAGTGTATTTACATGATGCGTTTAATTATCAAAAAGTACCGAGCTTAAAAACCTTGGTAGTAGCTGATCAAAGTGATGAAACCATCAGTCAGCTTGAAGAGGCATTTACTTACCCATTAGTGCTTAAAATGCCTGAAGGGTCGTTTTCAAAAGGTGTCTACAAAGTAACTGATCGCAATGAGCTGGCAGCAAAATTGGCTGAGTTATTTGAATTTAGCGCTTTAGTTCTAGCCCAAGAATATATGTACACAGAATACGATTGGCGAGTAGGAGTTTTAAATGGTCGTGCTATCTATGCATGCCGTTATTTAATGGCGCGTAATCATTGGCAAATTTATAATCATGATGCAAAACGGTTTTTCTCTGGTGGTTTTGAAACACTGCCTACTTTTGAGTTGCCAAAAGCAGTTTTAGATGCGGCATTAAAAGCATGTAAAACTGTGGGCAAAGGGCTCTATGGTGTGGATGTTAAAGAACACCAAGGCCGTGCATATGTGCTTGAAGTAAACGATAACCCAAGTATTGACCATAAAGTAGAAGATGGTTACTTAGGTGATGAACTTTATATGATTATTATGGAAGAATTTAAACAACGCCTCGAAGCACGAGGTCGAAGTTAATGACCGAGCATAGTGTGGCAGTTCGCGCTGCCACAGATAGCGATTTAAAAGCGTTACTTGAGATAGAGCAGCAAAGTTTTAATCAAGATAGATTAAGTGCGCGTAGCTTTAAGCGCTGGATTGCAGCCAAGCATGGTATTTTAATGGTTGCAGAGTCAGAACAACAGTTACTCGGCTATGGCTTAGTGTGGTGCCATAAAGGCACTCGTTTAGCACGTTTATATTCGCTAGCAGTTGCACCAAATGCACAAGGAAAAGGCGTTGCTCAGCAGCTTTTGAAAGCACTAGAAAGAGCAACGGCTGAACGCGGACGGTTATTTATGCGTCTTGAAGTGGCGGTAAATAATAAAGCTGCAATCGCACTTTATGAAAAGCTTGGCTATCGGGTATTTGGGCAATACAGTGACTATTATGATGATCATAGTGATGCCTTGCGGATGCAAAAAAACATTCGTAAAACCAATGAGCTTGAGTTTTCGCGTGAAACGCCTTGGTATCAGCAAACAACCGAATTTACTTGCGGGCCAGCGGCATTACTAATGGCAATGTCATCAATAAAAAAAGCGATTATTTCACAAGTGAATGAGCTTGATATTTGGCGTGAAGCAACCACTATTTTTATGACCTCTGGTCATGGTGGTTGTCATCCATTAGGACTTGCTTTAGCTGCCAATAAACGCGGTTTTACAGCCGATGTGATTATTAATACACGTGATACATTGTTTGTTGATGGCGTAAGAAGTGATAAGAAGAAAGCAATTTTACACACGGTTCATAATCAATTTGTGGTTGAGGCAATTAATCACAAACTAGATGTGAAGTATCAAGATTTAACCCTTGAGCACATAGAGCGCTGGTTAGTAGCCAAAATGGCCGTGGTGCTATTGATCAGTACGTATCGCTTTGATGGTAAAAAGTCACCGCATTGGGTGTGTGTAACGCATTTAGATGAGCATTGTCTATATGTCCATGACCCTTTTTGTGAAAGCGATAAACAGCTGGCGATTGATTGTCAACACGTACCCATCGCTAAGAGTGACTTTTTAAAAATGGCCAGTTTCGGTAGTTCTCGTTTGAGTACGGCACTGGCTATACACATGCAGTAATTTTAGGATTTTGAGTGACTTTTTTTGAATTAGTAGATATCGCCCCCTATTCGTGGTCGGCAATAGGAAGTGCTGCATTTTGTGGCGCTTTGATTGGTATGGAACGCCAGTTACGTGGCAAACCAGTAGGAATAAGAACCTCAGTACTGATTATATTAGGTACTTATTTGTTTTTAGCCACGGCGTTTATGCTCCATGGTGATGTGATTGACCACTCGCGCGTGGTTGGTCAAATTATTACTGGCATCGGCTTTTTAGGTGCTGGAGTGATGCTCGCTAAAGATGGCGCTGTGGTTGGGGTAACATCTGCGGCAACTATCTGGGTTTTGGCATCTATTGGTGTAGTGATTGCAACCGATAATTTATTGGCAGCTATTAAACTATCCATTTTAGTGGTGGGCATTTTATATGGTGTAGATGTCCTTGAAGCTAAGTTTAAAAGCTTAAGTAAAGGTGTACACGCTAAAGTTAAAAGTTATCACAAACGATACTATCGAAAAGAAATTAACGAATCAGAACGCCACTAAGAGTGGCGTTTTTATGTTGATAAAGTCATGCTTTGATAGCTCAATGCATCTTCAATAGGAGCTGGGCGGCCAATAAAGTAACCTTGCACATTATCAACATTTAATTTTCTTAATGCGTTAAGCTCTGCTTGCGTTTCAATGCCTTCGGCAACAATCGAACAGTCTATTGCTTTAGCAAAGCCACAAAGTGCCTTGGCCAGTAAAAACTTACGATTGTCTTTATTTATATTTTGCGTAAGGCTGATATCTAATTTAATAATGTCGGCTTCCAGTTCTAAAATATGTTGAAACGACGAAAAGCCAGCACCTACATCATCAATAGCCAAACGTAGCCCTTTTTTTCGCAGTGGCGCTAATGCAGCTCGCATTACTGTATAGTCTGATATTGGTGAATGTTCAGTTATTTCTAATACCAACCTTGAACAATCGGCTCCTTGCAGAGTATATTCAAGTGCACCCGATAGTATATGGGATGGTGAACAATTAATGGCGATATAAGTGGTGTCATTAAATTGCGCAATATAGGCGAGGCTGTTTTTTATCGCCAGCATTTCCAGAGATTCACCTAGGCCCACATCTGTTGCCTCTTTAAACCAGAGATCAGGTGTTTTATAAGGTTTGGTAAAAAAGCGTGACAGTGATTCAAAGCCCGCAATTTCATTACTAAATAGATTAAAAATAGGCTGAAAATAAATACTTATACTGTTGCTTGCAATAACCTCATCAATTGCTAATTTGGTTTGGCAATGCAATGCAGTGTTATGCAGGTTTTTTTCAATTAATCCAGTTGCAATTTCAGAGATCATCTTTAAAAAAGACAAGTCCCGCTCGTTTAAGCTTTCATCATGATGCGATTTGTAACAACAAAACGTACCATATAATTTACCATTTGAAAGATTGATAGGCACACCAATATAAGCGCCTATGTTTAACTTGTCGGTTACTGGCATTATTTGAGTAATTGGATTTATTTTTGAATTGGTAATAATAGGGCTAAGCTGTTTCTCAGTGATTTTATGGCAATATGTTTCATTAATAGGATCGGAATTGCCCACTTTAACCGTTTTATTTGCTGATGGATTATCGACAACTTTGAAAACGCGTTCATCGTTAATAAACTCTGAAATAAAAGCAACATCCATATTTAAATGTTTGCGCACTAATCCCAGCAAATTTGTCAATTTAGCATCGATTGACGAATTATCTTTTTGATCCAAAAGCACATCGCTAAAATTTGCCGTCATGGCGCCTCCATGTGATTTTTTAGCACTTTTAATGCTATTACTATAATTTATATAGATATAAACGTCTAATTAGCGTTTGATTTTATTTGCTGCTTAGTTCAGTTTTCTCTATCTATAATTCAGGGAGGGACTAGCTCGTTTATAGATTTGCAGTCCTGCGCGATTAAATCGGTCGTTAATGGCCTAGAAAGTCCGGCACTTAGATGGTCCTTGTCGTACGCTTATCGTTATAATAAGAGTGAGCCTTATGCTTTTGTTATTTTAGCGTTTCAGTAGGTATAATATTTGGGGATGGTAAGATTTGTAAAAAATATGAATCTGACTGCGCTAATAACCAGTGATTATTTATTTAGGTGTTGTTTAATGGAATCGAGTTGGCAAATAATACAGTGGAATGGGCCGAAAAGAATTGTATTTCTGCTGTTTGCTTTCTTTTTTACAATACAGGTAGTGGCCAAACCAAGCTATCGTGTTGTGATATTAGTCGATGATAGTTATCCCCCATATTCTTACCTTAAAGACGGTGAGTTAGTGGGCTTATATGTTGATGTAGTTCGTCAAGCTGCCGATTTGATCAGTGAAAAATATATTATAGAGTTGCAACCAGTACCTTGGAAGCGCGGTGTTGACGCACTTAGACGAGGAGAGGACTTTGCCTTACTACCTCCTTATAAAAATGTGCAAGGGCGCAGTTTTATTTGGCCTTACTCAGAGCCGCTGCATGAAGAAGTAATACAAGCTTTTTGTAATCCAAACTCAAGCTTACTCAAGATTGAAAACACAGAATATCCATTAAAGCCGATTAATGTTGGTATCAATACAGGGTATCTTTTATTCGATCAAGCATTGAACACTGCCATGGAGCAAAACAAAATAAAAATATGGGAAAATAAAGATACATTATCAAATATTTTGAAGCTGGCTAAAAATAGAATCGACTGTTATATCAACGACAAATGGGCCATTTTATCAGGCATTAAAGCACTTAAGCAAAGCCATCCATTTGTTGATTTGAGTCAACTTCAGCAAGACAAAATTATTTTCAAGCGAACTGCTCACATTGGCTATTTGAAAGCACCATCAGAAAAATTTCCATTTAAGGATGACTTTATTAAAGAAATGGACGCAGCATTAAAGCTAGTATTTGAAAGGCGTACTCAAATCGACAGCGATGATAAATGATACGCGTTAAACGTCGATGCTCATGTTTAACTCGCACTGTATATTTTGCTATCTAAAAGGTTTAATTGTTTAAAAATAACACCCCGCCAACTTATTAACCAAATAACTTTCTTCTAACCACTTTTCGATACTCGCTAGGCGTTTGCGAGAGCACTTTCTTGAACACGCGGGTTAAATGACCTTGATCATTGTAACCCACCTCTAAAGCAACCTCCTGAATTGATAAGTTAGATGATGCAAGTAGCTCTTTGGCTGTTTGTACGCGTAATTGCTGCCAATATTCAATGGGGCTTTGGTTGGTCGCAATGCGAAAACGGCGGGTAAAAGAGCGGTAACTCAAACTAAATAGTTGAGCGACCTCTGTTAAACTTTGTTCTGTGGTTAAGTTGTTTTTTAACCAAAATTGAATTTGCGCGATGAGTTCATCTGGATGCCGATCAACGGCGCCTTCAAGGTAGCGCTGATCTTCGTAAGGTTTCCTAATTTCGTGAGAAAAGTTGCGCTCAACATGCTGAGCGGCGGCCTGTCCGTAGTATTGGCTAATAATATGCACGATCACATCTGCTAAGGCATTTAGACTTGCCACACTGTATAAGCGCTCAGATTGGGTGATAAAAAAATCAGGCTTGAGCAGCACTTGTGGGTAGTCGCGTTTAAATTGTTCTGCATAATGCCAATGAGTGGTAGCGGGGTGACCATTTAATAACTTAGCTTCAGCGACTAAGCAATTGCCAGTACCCACGCCAATGATTGAGCTACCCGTTTGCCAGCTACTGGCAAGCCACTGAACTAACCCAGAGTTTGCTCTGACAACAGGGCGAGGATTGCGCCAAATACCGGGCACAATAATCAAGTCACTGTAAGGTGCTGTGCTGTAAGTGTGATCCGGTAATATTGCTAAGCCGCTGCGATTTTTGATAGGTTCGTTGTCCTCAGCGATTAAATTAATCGTTAATGGCCGAAAAGTTCCGCTGTTTATATGCCCCTTGGCGTACGCCTCACCGGCTCTGAGCATTTCAATTGGCAAGGTGACACTGGTGATCAATAAGTGCTGGTATACCAAAATACTTATTTGCAAAGGGCTAAGTACCAAGTTGTTGTCCATTTAATTGCTCCGACCAGTTTGATTTGGCCTCATAGGCTCATTATTTGGCTATTTAAGCACAATGTTGATAATTAAATCCATCTAAACTGCAAGCTTCTCCTATAACACGTTTTCTCAAGGTAAATTATGACAGCATTACCCGTTATTATCGGCATGGGTGGAATTAACGCCGCAGGCCGTACTTCTTTTCATCAAGGTTATCGTCGTATCGTGTTAAATAACTTAGATACTCAAGCCCGCCAAGAAACATTTTTAGGCCTCGCCACGTTAATGAATTTAGTGAGTCTTGTGAATGGGCAACTGCAAGATTTACAAGGCAATACTGTTGAGCAAAGCGACATAGAAGCACGCTTTGGTGAGCAAATTATTGCCGGTACGTTAATTCGTAAAATTGAAAAAGAGCATTTTGATGTCGATGCAACACCGTGGCAGCAAAAAATGACGTTAACCGCGTCAGATGAAAGCGCTATTGTGTTTGAAACACGTCGTAAAGATTTACCTTCGCCGGTCCCTACAAGTTGGCAAGTAGAAGAGCTTGAAAATAAAAAAGTAAAAGTAACCATTGCGGCTCAGTTTGATATTAAACATGATTCTACTCGCGATAATCCGATTAAATCGGCTGGGCAACTACCAACAGGGTTTGATCCGTCTATTATGTACAACAGTCGCTACCAGCCACGTGGTTTACAAGCCACTATATTTGCTGCTACTGACGCGATTAAATCAACCGGACTCGATTGGCAACACATTATGAATAGTGTTGAGCCTGATAAAATTGGCACTTATTCAGCGTCGGTTATTGGTCAAATGGATGACAAGGGCTTAGGTGGTTTAGTAAAAGCGCGCCAGCAAGGTGATCGCGTCAGCACCAAGCAGTTAGCGCTTGGCTTAAATACAATGTCGACCGATTTTATTAATGCCTATGTGACGGGCAATGTAGGCACTACGTTTTCAACTTCAGGCGCGTGTGCAACATTTTTATATAACTTGCGCGCTGCAGTAAACGATATACAAGCAGGGCGTACACGTGTTGCTATTGTGGCAAGTGTTGAATGCGCAATTACCCCTGAAGTTGTTGAAGGCTTTGGTAATATGAGTGCGCTGGCGAATATTGAAGGTTTACGCCGCTTGGATAACTTAAGCAATGATGATGAGCCTGATTATCGTAAAAGTAGCCGCCCATTTGGCGAAAATTGTGGCTTTACTTTAGGTGAAGGCGCACAAGTAGCGATTCTAATGGATGATGCGTTAGCACTGGAGTTGGGGGCAGACATTTTAGGCTGCGTGCCTGATGTATTTGTAAATGCTGATGGCGTTAAAAAATCAATTACATCACCGGGACCGGGTAATTATATAACCATGGCGAAGTCGGCGGCATTAGCCACGAGCTTATTAGGTAAAGAAGCATTACAACAACGTAGCTTTATTTTAGCGCATGGTTCAAGCACACCGCAAAACCGCGTAACAGAGTCATTAATTTATCATAAGGTGGCACAAACGTTTGCCATTGATAATTGGAAAGTAGCAGCACCAAAAGCGTATGTAGGGCACACAATTGCGCCAGCTAGTGGCGACCAATTAGCGATGGCGCTGGGTGTATTTGCACATAATATTATGCCGGGTATTACCACCATAGATAAAGTGGCCAAGGATGTGCATAACCAGTATTTAGATATTCGTACTGAGCATTATCAATGCGAAGACATGGATATTGCTTTTATTAATTCAAAAGGCTTTGGCGGAAATAATGCCACAGCCACTGTTTTGTCACCCATGGTGACCATGAAAATGCTAGCAAAACGCCATGGTAGTGCGGTGATGGATGCATATGCATTGAGCAATCAAACCGTTACAGCCGCTCAGGCTAATTATCAGCAACAAGCTGACTTAGGACAATATGAGCTAATCTATCGCTTTGGTGATGGCATGATTGATGAAGATGAAATTGTCATTTCTGATACCGACATGCATATTCCCGGTTTTGATAAAGCCATTGCATTTAGTAAAACGAATCCTTATCAAGATATGTTTTAAGCACATTATTCTTGAGTGGCAAGGCGCTTTTATAGCGCCTTTTTTAATGCGTGAAAATTAGCCCTATAAAGTTTTTAAATTGTCATTGGCTGCATTTTTTTGTTGAATCACCGCAGTTTACGCGATCTGTCATTTATCCTTGTTATAATTTCAAGCTATTAAAGAGGCCAACGTTTGAGAGTCCTATGATCGCCAGTTTATTATTGTTAAGTGCCAGTGTTACATTAGATAGCCATTTACCGCCATTGTTGCCATGGCAAGGTCAAAGTTTGGCACTGATACAACAAAAAGGCCCATTAACCACTGATTTCGAACTAAGCGAAGGACTAAAGTCACCAAATTATCAGCAAACTATGGCCTTTGTAGATCGTCTTGTTGCAGCAAACCCTACCCAATTCCAAGTGCAAACTATTGCACATAGTGCCAGTGGCCGTGCGATCAACATGATGGTAGCAAGCGAAGATGGTGCATTTACACCTTCGCAGTTAATGCAAAACGCCAAGCCGACTATTTTTATTCAAGCGGGAATTCATGCCGGAGAAATTGACGGTAAAGATGCGATGTTTATGTTGCTACGCGATATTGCAACCGGTAAACGTCGAGATATTTTAAGCCAAGTGAACATCTTATTTATTCCTATTTTAAATGTTGATGGCCATGAGCGTAGTAGTCAGTTTAATCGCATAAACCAGCGTGGGCCAGTTGAAATGGGCTTTAGAACCAATGCTAATAATTTAAATTTAAATCGTGATTTCACCAAACTAGATACGCCGGAAGTACGTGGTGTATTAAAGGTGATCAAGCAGTTTAACCCAGATTTATATATCGATGTGCATGTGACTGATGGTGCAGATTATCAATACGATGTAACTTACGGGTACAACCCCGTATTTGCCAGTGAATCGCCAAGTGTGTCAGATGCGCTCAATAATTATTTTAAACCTATCATCGACACAAAATTACAAGAGCAAGGCCATATACCTGGGCCGCTGGTATTTGTAATGGATAAGCGCGAGTTTAAAAAAGGCTTAGCGGGCTGGGTTGCCACTCCTCGTTATTCGAATGGTTGGGGGGATTTAAGATCGTTACCCACAATTCTTGTCGAAAATCATTCATTAAAACCGTATAAACAACGTGTACTTGGCACCTATGTATTTTTAGATGGGGCTATGTCAGCATTGGCGCAACATCATCAACAATTAACCGAAGCGGTTGAAAAAGAACGTGCTTTTGTGCCAAGCCAGCTTATTGTTGAACGCGGTTATGCAAAAGAGCCAAACACTATCGCATTTGCAGGGATCAAATATTCGCGCAGTAAAAGCGCCTTGAGTGGCCAGATGGAAGTAAAGTATTTAGGCGAAAAACAGCACTATGATGCGTTGCCCATTTACTGGCAGAAGGATGCAAAAACTGTGATCACCGTACCAAGTACATTTTATATTCCACCTGCGTATCCAGAGATTGTCGAAAAACTCAAATTACATGGTATTACAGTAGAAAACGTGAGCAGTGATGAGCTGGTAACTAATTTAAAAGTCGCGGTAGTAACAAAGCATGAATTTGATAAAGCGCCGTTTGAAGGACGCTTTCGAGTAAACGCAGATTTTGATTTTGTTGATGTACCAGAAAAGTCTTTGACCGGTTGGTATAAAGTTGAAACTGCTCAACCTTTCGGTGAGTTAGTTGCCCATCTTTTACACCCCAAAGCACCGGATTCATTTTTTGCGTGGGGTGAGTTTAATACGATTTTTCAACGTACTGAGTACATGGAAAACTATGCATTAGCGCCGTATGCTCGCCATATGCTCAAAGATAAACCGGCACTTGCACTTGAGTTTGATAAAAAAATTCGTGAGGATGCCGCTTTTGCTAAAGATGCACAAGCACGATTAAACTGGCTCTATGAGCATACGCCATTTTATGATCAAGCTTATTTAAAGTATCCTGTGCTGATGACATTTGACACTAAACCGCAAATAAAGAATTAACATATGGAAATAATTACCGTACCGGTGACCGCTTTTGCACAAAATTGCCGAGTGGTTATTTGTAAACAAACACGCCACGCAGCGGTTATCGACCCGGGTGGCGACGCTGATAAAATCATTACTGAGCTTGCCAAGCATCAGTTAAGCTTGCAGTGTATTTTACTCACCCATGGCCATCTTGATCATGTCGGAGCGGCAAAAGTACTTGCTGAGCATTTTTCTGTTGATATTGTCGGGCCACAAAAAGACGAATTGTTTTGGTTTGATGCATTACCTATGCAAGCGCAAATGTTTGGCTTTGCACCAATTGCGACTTTTCATCCTCAGCATTGGTTAAGTCATGGTGATACGTTTACATTGGGTCAATTGCGATTTGACATTCGTCATTGTCCGGGCCACACGCCTGGGCATATTGTATTTTATGAAGCAACACATCAGTTAGTGATAGTGGGTGATGTTATTTTTAAAGGCTCAGTAGGGCGTACAGACTTCCCTAAAGGGGATGCCCAGCAGTTACTTGACTCGATTAAAAATCAAATTTTGACACTGCCTGATGAAACGCGAATTCTATCTGGGCATGGACCTGACACTAAAGTGCTGACTGAGCGCATATCGAATCCATTTATAAGTGGTAAATTTGGTTAGTTGCGCATAATAAATGCATAAAAGTACAAGACTCAACCTACAAACCAATGTATAATTTAACCAATTTAGTAAAATAAATAAGAAATAAAATGTCTCTAAATCATGTTGACCGCCAAATTTTGGCACTGTTACAGCAAGATGCAAGTCTTTCGACCGCTGATATTGCTGATAAAGTCGGTTTATCTCAATCACCTTGTTGGCGTCGTATTGCTAAGCTTGAGCAAGATGGTTACATCAAAGGCAAAGTTGCCTTATTGGATGAGAAAAAGCTCGGCTTTGATATGCTAGTGTACGCTCATGTTCGTTTATCAAATCATGGCCGTACAAATTTAGCTGAGTTTGAACGACTTATCCTAAGTTATGATGAAGTAACAGAATGTTACAGTATGGCTGGCACTATGGACTTTATGTTGCGGATCATTTCTAAAGGCATTGAAGGCTATGAACAGTTTGTTCGTGATAATTTATTGAATCTTGAATTTGTTCAAGAAGTTCACTCAAACGTCACTATGACTTGTGTCAAACGCAGTACATCGCTGCCACTTTAATCGTATCTAATCATGCTAGCGCTATAAAGGCGTTAGCTTGTTCCTCTTACTGCAATTGTTAACCTTAGCTTAATTTGTTAGAATTCAGCGCTTTTTTGATCCCACACTCCGAAGAGGAATTCAATGTTTAACTTATTAAGCAAGGCGCCGAGCTCTGCTAAAAACGATATCTTATCAGGTATAACGGTTGCCCTAGCGCTCGTTCCTGAAGCTGTTGCATTTGCGTTTGTTGCAAATGTAGAGCCTTTAGTTGGTTTATATGCAGCATTTATTGTTGGCTTGATCACCGCTATTTTTGGCGGCCGCCCAGGTATGATCTCCGGTGCAACCGGTGCACTTGCCGTTGTTATGGTAAGTTTAGTGCTAGATCATGGGGTTGAGTATCTCTTTGCGACTGTATTACTGATGGGGATACTGCAAATACTAGCAGGGGTGTTTAAGCTCGGTAAGTTTATTCGTATGGTTCCGCATCCGGTGATGCTCGGGTTTGTAAATGGTTTAGCGATTGTAATCTTCTTAGCGCAACTAGGGCAATTTAAGGTGTCCGATGGTCAAGGTGACATGCAGTGGATGACCGGCACGCCGATGATGATCATGCTAGGATTAGTCGCCTTAACGATGGCTATTATTCACTTTTTGCCAAAGTTGACTACAGCTGTGCCATCAACATTAGTCGCTATTGTTACTGTAACCGCCATTGTTATCGGATTTGATTTAGAAGCGCGTACAGTACTTGATTTCTTAAAAGATATGACCGGTGACAGTGCGGCAACTATTGCTGGTGGTTTACCACAATTTCACATTCCAATGGTGCCATTTACCTTTGAAACACTGAAAATTATTTTACCTTATGCACTTATTTTAGCGGCAATTGGTTTGATTGAATCATTATTAACCCTTAGCCTAATTGATGAAATCACAGAAACCCGTGGTCACAGCAATAAAGAATGCATTGGTCAAGGCGCTGCAAACGTTACCTGTGGTTTCTTTGGTGCGATGGGGGGCTGCGCGATGATTGGTCAATCAATGATCAACATTAACTCAGGTGGTCGTTCGCGTCTATCTGGTATCACCGCAGCATTAATGCTCCTAGCATTCATTATTTTTGCCGCCAGTTTGATTGAAATGGTGCCGCTGGCAGCATTGGTTGGCGTGATGTTTATGGTGGTATTAGGCACCTTTGAATGGGCGAGTTTCAAAATGATGAAACGCGTCCCAAAATCAGATGCTTTTGTCATTGTATTAGTATCGGGTGTAACGGTGATAACTGACTTAGCAATTGCAGTATGTGTGGGTGTGATTGTGTCAGCCTTAGTATTTGCATGGCAACATGCTAAACATATTTTTACTACAAACTACATTGATGAAGAAGGTTCTAAAGTCTACGAACTACACGGCCCATTATTTTTTGGCTCAGTGAAAAAGTTCGCGGAGTTGTTTGATGTTAAAAATGACCCTAAAGACGTTATCATCGAATTTAAATACAGCCGAGTGGCAGATCACAGTGCCATTGAAGCAATTGATACTTTAGCTGATAAATACACCAAGGCAGGTAAGCAGTTGCATTTACGCCACTTGAGCCCAGACTGTATACAGTTATTACATAAAGCGCGCGACTTAGTAGAAGTTAATGTAATAGAAGATCCAACTTATAAAGTTGCTTCAGACAAGCTTGCTTAAACGAGACGTTTGATAAAAAAGCGAAGGCACTGCCTTCGCTTTTTTATTGCTATCGAACAAATCATTGGCTGAAACCGTAGATGACATTAAAATTTATTTAAGTCACATAAAAACCAGTGCTCGGTGAGTCAATTATTGAGACTAAGCTCGACTAGTGCAGCTAGTGCCTGTATAATTCGCGGCCTCTTTATACCGTCTTATTGCCTGTATTAACTTTTCCTTATTCAGCGAACAGTGTACTTGTCAGTATTTGCTTAGGAAATTCATTTTGATCTCTACCGCTAATATCACCATGCAGTTTGGTGCCGAACCCTTGTTCGAAAATATCTCCGCTAAATTTAGTAACGGTAATCGTTATGGCTTAATTGGCGCCAATGGATGCGGTAAGTCAACCTTCATGAAAATCCTCAATGGCTCATTAGTGCCAACATCAGGTAACGTATCAATTGGCCCAGGACTGAAAGTCGGTAACTTAAGCCAAGATCAGTTTGCATTTGAGCAATACTCAGTGGTTGATACTGTGATCATGGGTGACGTTGCATTATGGAAAATAAAGCAAGAACGTGAACGTATTTATTCACTGCCAGAAATGAGTGAAGAAGATGGTATGAAAGTCGCTGAGCTTGAAAGCGTTTTTGCTGAAATGGATGGTTACAGTGCAGAAAGCCGCGCGGGTGATATTTTATTAAAAGCGGGTATTGAAGAAGAATTTCATTTTGGTCTAATGTCACAAGTAGCCCCTGGCTGGAAGCTGCGCGTCTTACTTGCGCAAGCCTTGTTTGCTAACCCTGATATTTTATTACTGGATGAGCCAACCAATAACTTGGATATTCATACCATTAGCTGGTTAGAGCACGAACTTAACCAGCGTAAATGTACCATGATCATTATTTCTCATGACCGCTATTTTCTTAATGCGGTATGTACTCATATGGCTGATATTGACTACGGTGAGCTGCGTATTTACCCAGGTAACTACGAAAAATACATTGAAGCATCAACACTTATTCGTGATCAATTACTTGCTGGTAATGCTAAAAAGCAATCTGAAATTGAAGAGTTACAAGATTTCGTTAACCGCTTTGGTGCTAATGCGTCAAAAGCAAAACAAGCGAGTTCACGTGCTAAACGCATGGATAAAATCAGCTTAGATGAAGTGAAGTCGTCAAGCCGAATGGCGCCGTCATTGTATTTTGATGAAGGTAAAAAGATGCACCGCCAAGCATTGATCTTAGAAGACTTTGGCCATGGTTTTGACGGTGAAGTATTGTTTGAAGGCGGCGAGCTGATTTTAGAAGCGGGTTCAAAACTTGCCATTATTGGTGAAAACGGTGTTGGTAAATCAACCTTTATTCGCTGTTTAGTGGGTGAACTTGAAGCTAATCACGGTGTTGTAAAATGGTCAGAAAATGCATCGATTGGCTATTGTCCGCAAGATAGTAGTAAAGACTTTGATAACGATTTAACCTTGTTTGATTGGATGTCACAGTGGCGTACAGCCAAGCATAACGATTTAATGGTGCGTGGCATGTTAGGTCGGTTATTGTTTACTGCGGATGATGCGAATAAAAAAGCTAAAAACTGCTCAGGTGGTGAGAAAAATCGCCTATTGTTTGGCAAATTAATGATGCAAGACGTAAATGTTTTGGTGATGGACGAACCGACAAACCACATGGATATGGAAGCCATTGAAGCGCTTAATAATGCATTAAAAGGCTTTGAAGGTACGCTGATTTTTGTCAGCCATGACCGTGAGTTTGTTTCATCATTGGCAACTCGTATTATTGATATTCGTGACAAAGAAGTGGTTAATTTCCATGGCACCTTTAACGAATTTATGGCAAGCCAACAAGAGCAAGCGAAGCTTTTGGCTGCAAAGTAAAGTTTATTGATCTCAGTTTTATTAAATGCATGATTATGCAAGCGAGTTCAAGAGCTCTGTAAATCAATATAATTGGTATTAAGTATCAGAAAACCGGCTGCGGCCGGTTTTTTTGTGTCTAAATTATGTAAAATTAAAAAGTTGCTTTGGTGTAGCTTTAAAGCGTCGTAACGTTAGCGCTGATAAAACCGATTTAATTAGTATAATTTTTAAGGTATCTATGTGGTAATTAAAGCTCGTATTCCTAAATTAGTGTCGAATCTTGAAAAACTAGCGCTCACCTTGTGTGTGCTATTTGTTAGCGGGGCTCTATTATTTCCTGATATGCTCACCGCGCATATTCAACCACTGATCATTAATGCATTATCAGTGTTGGGTGGACCATTTTTTCTGTTAGTTAATTTTTTATTGATAAGCGTTATTGTGCTGGCTATTAGCCCTCTCGGACAACGTAAAATAGGTGGAGAGCATACATCTGTCGAGTTTTCAACTTTTGGTTGGTTGTCAATGTTATTTGCTGCAGGAATGGGATCGGGTTTAATTTTTTGGGGCGTAGCTGAGCCAGCCATGCACGTATTGCAACCGCCATTAAAGCAAAGTCTTTACCCTGATAGACAAGGTGCTGCATTGGCTATTACGTTAGTAAACTGGGGCGCTCATGCATGGGCACTCTACGCAGTATTTGGCTTAGTCTTAGGTGGTTTGAGCCATAACAGTGGCAAAGCGGGAGATATAAGTGCTCCGGTGTTGAGTGTAACAACTTCATTTTTAAGTCGCGAAGGGCAGCTAAAGTGTAAATACGTGATCCAGTTAGTGGCCATTTTAGCTATTTTTTTTGGTGTAGTTGGCACGATTGCAAATTCAACATTATTACTACGAAAAGGGATTGAGCTTGAGCTTGGCATTAACTCGCCTTGGTTAGTTGGTTTGATTATTATTATGTTATTAGCGCTGTTGTTTAGCTTATCTGCGCGCTTAGGATTAAAAAAGGGTATTCAAACACTCAGTCAATTTAATGTTTTTTTAGCATTTGGAGTACTTATTTGGCTCATCATGATGGTACCACTACAACCGATTATAGATGTGGCGATCAGTGGCGTTAAATTTTATAGCCACTTATTAGTGACAGGGACATGGCAATTATCAAGTCAACTAAATGATCCTGCTTGGGCTAATAGTTGGACGTATAATTATTATTTTTGGTGGTTAGCGTGGGGACCTTTTGTTGGGGTTTTTTTAGCTAAAATAAGTCAAGGTCGGCCAGTTTGGCAATACATTGTTGGCGTAGTAATTGTGCCAACTTTCGTCACTTTAATTTGGTTTAGTGTTTTTTCGGGATCTGCTATTGCTTGGGATAGCGGCCATAGTAGTGGCATTATGGCCGCTATTAAAACTGATTATACACAAGGCTTATTTGTATTTTTTAAGCAGTTAGGTTGGCAAGGAGGTGTGCTTATTTGGTCGAGCTTATTATTATTACTGATTTTTGTTGCTACTTCGGCAGATTCTGCAATTTTAGTGATCCGTAATTTAGCGGGGACAAAAAGCAGTCATCGATTTAGTTTGTATGTGTGGTCTTTTACTTTAGCTCTAAGTAGCTGGGTATTGTTATTACAAAATAATGAATTACTTAACCGTAGTATTGCAATTATTGGTGCAGTGCCTTTTTTGTTTATTTTTATTTTGCAGCTTATAGGATTTGTAAAAGAGTTTATGAAGGAGTTACAAGAGTAGTTAAACCTATTACTGTTGCTATGATCGAGCTAGTTTAAACTTTTAATTACTTTATTGTCATTCACTTACAGTTTTTTACAGTGTTTTATACTCGTTCGTTTATAGTGGGTATTCCAGATACAACCACTAAGCAATACTAATGCTATTAAAAACTGGCTCATTCGAGGTAGTTAAATAATAACTCACGCATTTAAGCAATGGGATATAAAGGATTAAATTTATGTTCAAGAACTTTATTAGCGTTTTACTTGTCAGCCAATTACTAAGCGCGTGCACTGTAGTGGGTGTATTAGTTGATGGAGTTATTTATTCAAAAGCGGATACAAATTATGATGCTGATTTAGCGCAGGCCCCCGCACATGTATCGCCTCAAGATAATACTTACTTTAGTCATGAACAGACTTTGTCATTTGCGGACTTAGGCATCGAAGTAGATCGTTTTTTAGTGGGGTTAGTGCAAGAAAGCTCAGAGCCTACTCTGGTATGCAAAAGAATAACTAAATCAATACAACAATGTGAGGAAGTAACGACTGACAACCTCACAGTAGAGGATACAATTAACGCTGAAGATACACTTGATGAAATGATAAGTGTTCGTCGATAAAGCTGCTGATAAAAAAGTAACTATGATCGTAGCCTGCGTGCATATTCAACGTTAGCGGGTAATTAACTTGCTTTGCTACTGCAGTTAGGTTGTCTGGTTTTAGTTGCTCGACTAAAAAATTATCGGCATCACCTTGGTCAATACGCATTGGTAAAAATTCGTTACTGTGTGCCTTTTTCATTAGTTCACAGCTATCGTAATTGGCCCATTGTGATTGATCATCTCCTAAGTACTGACTAAACGCTTTTTGCCCCCAAGGACAGTCAATAGGGTTAGTGATTGGGCTAAAAGCAGAAACACTGGTGTAACTTTTTGGATTGCGCAATGCAATCATCAACGCACCGTGCCCCCCCATAGAATGCCCGCTAATCGCTTTTTTATCAGTCACGGGAAAGTGCTGTTCAATTAGCGAAGGCAATTCATTTACCACATAATCATACATATTATAGTGCGTGTTATAGGGGGCTTGGGTGGCGTTTAAATAAAACCCTGCGCCTTGGCCAAAATCATAACTGTCTTGGTCTGGCACAGTGTCGCCACGAGGACTGGTATCAGGTGCAACGATAGCAATACCAAGCGCTGCCGCTTTTTTAAATGCACCTGCTTTTTGCATAAAATTTTCATCCGTACAGGTTAAGCCTGATAACCAATACAGCACCGGTACTTTATTAGTTTGGCTGGCACCGGGTGGCAAGAAAATAGCAAACCGCATTGGGCAATGGGTGCTTGTAGATGTATGGCTGTATTGCTTGTGCCAGCCACCGCTAACTTTTGTGGCGCTTAAATTATCTAACATGGATTCCTCGCTAAAATACCACATAGCTTACACCCTATGTGGTATCTGTATTTTTAATATTAGTAGTGGATCACAGTACGAATACTTTTGCCTTCATGCATTAAATCAAACGCGTCGTTTATGTCTTCAAGACCCATGGTATGAGTGATAAAGTCATTTAATGCAAATTCGCCAGCCATGTAACGTTCAACAATCTCAGGTAGTTGTGAACGACCTTTAACCCCACCAAATGCGCTACCACGCCAGACGCGGCCAGTGACTAGCTGGAATGGGCGAGTTGAAATTTCTTGTCCTGCACCAGCAACACCAATGATCACCGATTCCCCCCAACCTTTATGACAACATTCAAGGGCTGAGCGCATGACATCAACATTACCTATACACTCAAATGAGAAATCAACGCCACCATCGGTCATCTCGACAATAACTTCTTGAATAGGCTTATCGAAATCCTTTGGATTGATCAAGTCTGTGGCACCTAATTTAGTGGCTAGATCAAACTTAGACGTGTTGATATCAATACCGATAATACGCGAGGCACCAGCCATTTTCGCGCCGATAATTGCTGATAAACCAATACCACCTAAACCAAAGATAGCAACGGTATCGCCTGCTTGAACTTTTGCAGTGTTTGTGACCGCGCCCATACCAGTTGTAACACCACAGCCTAGTAAGCAAATTTCTTCAAGTGATGCTGCTTTGTTTACTTTAGCCAGTGAGATCTCTGGCAGTACCGTATATTCAGAAAAGGTTGATGTGCCCATGTAGTGATAAATTGGTTGGCCATCTTTGAAAAAGCGAGTCGTGCCGTCTGGCATTAAGCCTTTACCTTGCGTTTCACGTACAGCGGAACACAAGTTTGTTTTGCCTGAAGTACACATTTTACATACACCGCATTCTGCAGTATATAAAGGAATAACATGATCGCCTACAGCAACACTGGTTACGCCTTCGCCGATAGCATAAACAACACCAGCGCCTTCATGCCCTAAAATGGCTGGGAAAATCCCTTCAGGATCGGCACCTGATAATGTAAATGCATCGGTGTGACATACGCCAGTAGCAGTAATTTTTACCATTACTTCGCCTTTTTTAGGCATCATTACATCCACTTCTTCTACAGATAGTGGTTGATTTGGACCCCAAGCAATTGCGGCTTTTGATTTTATAAATTCAGACATAGTAACTCTCTTGCTGGTTAAATACGAAGATGACTTGAGAACAATAACGCTATTTTATTTGTTTCTCAAACAATGTTAATCTTCATTTTAATAAAACACTTTTACAGTATGGTAATAATGAGTCGTTGGTTAGGCATAGACGAATTTATCGCAGTCGGTGAAGAAGGCAGCTTTACCCGCGCTGCAACCACATTAGGGGTATCCGTTGCACACATAAGCCGCCATGTAACGCAATTAGAGCAGCGCTTAAATACCCAATTATTAACGCGTACTACCCGTAAAGTTGTACTGACTAAAGAAGGCGAAGTCTTTTTACATCAAACAAAACATTTACAGCATGCAATGGACGACGCCACCGCGTTATTAGCACAACAGCAAAATGCTCCTAAAGGTAAAATTAAACTCACAGCTCCGGTTATGTATGGCGAAAGCTTCGTGATGCCAGCAGTGCATACTTTTATGCAACTGCACCCTGATGTAGAAGTGGTGATGGCGCTGAGCAATGAACAAGAAAATTTACTTGAGGGCGGCTTTGACTTAGCTATTCGCCTTGGTCATTTAAAAGACTCTAGCTTAAAAGCACGACGCTTAAGTGCACGTCATTTTGTAATTTGCTGCTCAAAAGCCTATTTAGCCCGTTTTGGCGAACCTCACACATTAGCTGAATTACAGCACCATCAATGCTTAGTCGGCAACAGCAGTTATTGGCGGGTGTGCGAGCAAGGGCGTGATAAACATATCAAAATTGCGGGGCGGTTACAGTGTAATAGTGGCTGGGCGTTAGCTGATGCAGCTAAAAAGGGTCTTGGCATCATACAAGTGCCAAACTACTACATTGAGAGTGATTTAGCCACGGGTGATTTAGTGCCTATTTTAACCAATAATCAGCCAAAACCAGAAGGTGTATGGGGAGTGTATCCTCCGCGACAATTTGTTGCGACCAATGTCAGAGCATTACTCGATCACCTTATTAAATCTCTAAACTAAAAGTTTAAATAAAGCGGCTTAATTTTGATACAGCAGTTGATTTATCATGAATTTTTACACTTTTGCGCATACCCAATGGCGCTTTATTTATGCTAGTATGAGCGTTGAATTGGCATTAAATGTGACCATAAATAATTATGTTTCAACCTGTTAGCCTGTTTATCGGGCTGAGATACAGTCGCTCCTCGAAAGGGAACGCATTTATCTCTTTTATTTCGTTTTTCTCCATTGCCGGTATCGCCATTGGTTTAATGGCATTATTTACTGTCAGCTCAGTGATGAATGGTTTTGAAAATAACCTTAAAACCAATATGTTGGGCCTCATTCCTCATGTTGAAATTGCGTCTGATGGACAAACTCAAGCACAAATGATCCAGCTGCAAGATACCATTGTTGCGTCCAAATTTGTGAAAAGAGCGAGTTTGTATCGCCATGGTGAAGCCATTTTACAAACCAATCGCGATTTACATGGCGTGCTATTGCAAGGTTTGTACGACGATAACGCATCGCTTTATAAAATCAGCGATAAAGTTATTCAAGGTAATTGGCAAACAGTAATGACATCGCGCTATCACATTGCGGTTAGTCGTTATTTAACACGTAAACTGGGAATTGGTTTAGGTGATAAAGTGCGTGTGATCATGCCTAATGCGTCAACCTATACACCTTTAGGTCGCGTACCAAGCCAACGTTTGTTCACCGTTGCTGCCATTTATGAAACAGGTTCTGAAATTGATATGGGACTTGCTTTTACTAGCGGCGAATCGCTACAACGGGTATTAAAGTTGCCTCAAACTAGTGCTCCTAATTTGAGTATTTCACTGAACGATCCTTTTCAACTAGATGCCTTTAGCGCTTCAGCTAGTGCAATTTTAAGTCAACATACAGTCACCGATTGGCGCCAGTCACAAGGTACTTTGTTTGCAGCAGTCGCAATGGAAAAACGCATTATGTCGATGCTGCTGGCGCTGATTGTATTAGTTGCGGTATTTAATATTGTCTCTGCGTTGACCATGATGGTGAGCGAAAAACAAAGTGAAGTGGCTATTTTACAAACGCTTGGCTTAACGCCGGCTCAAGTGCAGCAAGTATTTATGATCCAAGGTTTGTACAATGGTTTGATTGGCACCAGTATCGGTGCAGCCCTTGGCTTATTACTCAGTGCTTATATCAACGAAGTGCTGGCAGGCATAGGTTTAAACTTGTTAACAGGGATTGCCTTACCAGTAAAATTTGACGTAATGAGCTTATCGCTGATTGCCGTAGGCAGTATTACCATGAGCTTTTTAGCCACTTTATATCCGGCGCGTAAAGCTGCCAATGTTAGCCCAGCAGAGGTATTGCGCTATGAATGATTTAGTTATCCAATGTGAACAGTTAAGTAAAGTGTATCAAGATGGTGAAAATCACGTTGAGGTTTTAAAAGGGGTTGATTTAACCTTACAACAAGGTGAGATGCTGGCTATCGTTGGCAGCTCTGGTTCTGGTAAAAGTACTTTACTGCACATTTTGGGGACTTTGGATTCACAAAGTGCCGGTGTGGCAAAAATTAAAGGTCAACAAGTTGCTAAGCTATCACGTGCTGAGCAAGCAAAATTTCGTAATGAGCATTTAGGGTTTATTTATCAGTTCCATCATTTATTAATGGAGTTTAACGCGTTAGAAAATGTTGCGATGCCGCTTTTGATCAAAGGTCTCAGCGCTAAAAAAGCCAATGCTAAAGCCCTCGTAATGCTCGATAAAGTAGGGCTATCGCACCGTAGTAGCCATAAACCATCAATGCTCTCTGGTGGAGAGCGTCAACGGGTGGCAATTGCGCGGGCATTGGTGAGCGAACCTGATTTAGTATTGGCCGATGAGCCAACAGGTAACTTAGACAAACAAAATGCGATTAAAATTTACGATTTGATCAAAGAGCTTAATAGCAGTTTGAATACCAGTTTTGTAGTGGTGACGCACGACTTAGAATTAGCCGATAAGCTGGGTAAAATTGCTTACCTTGATGATGGGAAATTGGCAATTAAAGAGGCCAGCCATGTTGCTTAGTGCCTATTTAAGTAAACGTTTTAGAGCAAGCTCCGGCAGCAGCGATGAAAAAAATGGCTTTGTTAGTTTTATTGCCAAAGCGTCAACCATTGGTATTTTACTCGGCGTTGCAGTGTTAATTGTTGCTTTGTCGGTGATCAATGGCTTTGAACAACAACTAGTACATCGCTTATTAAGCGTTGTGCCACAAGTTGAATATGTTGCGCCTAATCGTCCAATTGATAACTGGCCGGATAAAGTTCAAAAGCTCTCAGAGCAACGTGGCGTAACCGGTGCAGCACCTTTTATTAGTGTCAATGGCATGGCGCAATACAAAAGTGAACTAAAAGCGGTTGAAGTGCGAGGGGTTGATCCTGCTCTAGAAAGTGACGTATCGGCGGTTAATCAGTTTACCCATGGCAAGTTGGTCAGCCAAATAAGCGAAGACGAAATTATTTTAGGCCAACAAATTGTTAAACAATTAGGTGTTAAGCAAGGGGAGTTAATTACCTTATTGATCCCGCAAGTTAACGAGATAAGTACTGAGATTTTAGCACCCAAAAGGGTCACTTTAACCCTTGCGGGTATTATTGAAATGGGTGGCCCTATTGATAGTTCTGCTGCCTTCATCCATCTCAGTAAGGCGCAATCAGTACTTGGTTATGAACCACTGCAAGTAACAGGGCTTCGCTTAGCAGTAACCGATGTTTTTCAAGCGCACCAAATTGCGCTACGGGTTGGCCAAACAATTGATGATTATGTTTATATCTCTAGCTGGTTTAGAACCCAAGGTAGCTTATACCAAGATATACAAATGGTCAGAACCATTGTTTATATTGTGGTTTTTTTAATCATTGCGGTGGCAAGTTTTAATATTGTTTCGTCATTAGTGATGGAAGTACGTGAAAAACAGGCCAACATAGCGATATTAAAAACCATGGGCGCTAAAGACAGTACGATATTAGCGACCTTTATTTTACAAGGACTTAGCCAAGCATTTATTGGCGTGGTACTGGGCTCATTTATAGGTGTGATACTGGCGCTGAACATCAGTGAGCTTTTTACCCTATTGAGTCAGTTGTTAGGCTCAAACCCGCTGGAAGGGGTGTATTTTATTGAGTTTTTACCCAGTAAGCTGGTATGGCAAGATATTGTGATCACTGTTATTGTAACTTTTGTGTTGGCAGTATTAGCCACTATTTACCCTGCATGGCAGGCAACAACAGTGGATCCAGCCAAGGTATTAGGCAACTAAGGGAAATTTATGTTTAGTTATCAAGTAGTAATTGATTATTGGTTTGATGAACTTGGTCCATCTGGTTGGTATAAAAAATCTGATGCTACAGATATTAAGATACGAGATACATTTAGTGATCTGTTGATAGCTATTACAAAAGGCGAGTATGCGTCTTGGCGAGTGACTGCCTTAGGTGCATTAGCTGAAGTGATTGTGCTTGATCAGTTTTCTCGTAATATTTACCGGGATACCCCTCACGCGTTTAGTCAAGATCCGCAAGCGTTAACATTGGCACAGTTGGCAATCGAAAAAGGCTTTGATCAATTATTACCTGTTGAGCAGCGGGTGTTTTTTTATATGCCGTTTATGCACAGCGAATCGAGCTTTATACACCAACAGGCGATGGTATTATTTAAAGGTTTGAGTAATGAAGATTATGAACTTGCCCATAAAAATATTATCGATCAGTTTGGTCGCTACCCACACCGAAATGCTATTTTAGGGCGTCAGTCCAGCGCCGAGGAAGTTGCGTTTTTAGCTCAACCAGGCTCGCATTTTTAATCAAGCTTAGGTATATGAAATAATTGTTTAATTTCAGCAGCTAAATCAGGCGAGCTAAAATTGTTGTGCTGTTTTATCTGTTCAATATTAATAGCATCAAGGCGTTGCTCACTGGCGATCAGCACAATATTTTTATATTGGTTAAATTCAATCACCACAATATGACTGAATAGACTTCGAAGTGTCGTTAGTAGAGCGATTAATTGTTGTTTATTTTTTGCAGTAAAGTTGATGCAGATCTTACCGTATGTGCTAAGTCGAGCATGACAGTCGCACAAAAATGCCTGCTTTTGTAAAAACGCTGGCTGCGATTTACCACTAAAAACATCAATTAAAATCACATCAAATTTGCGGCTACTTTGAGCAATAAATTGTTCAGCACATTGCGCTACAATATGATTGTTGTCATTGAGGAAAAAATACTGCTTAGCTGCTTTAATTACATTCGGATTAATTTCGACAGTCGTTAATTCAAATCCGGCTTTATTAGTCACTGCTCGTTCAAAACAACCGCTGCCTAAACCTAAATTTAATATCTGTGAGGAGGGTTCGCTACAAAGCAAAAATAGCAGCATAGCTTGATTTACCGGATTACATACTTGCTGCGGTTGTGATTTTTCCATTACACCTTGTAAAGTTAGCTTATCCCCGAGTGTAAGCCAACGATAATCAGCATTTTCAAAAATCTTTAGCGTGTCTTGCTTACTTTGGATTGTTGCTACTAGGTATGCATCGGTAGTAAATGGCGTTAAATCAATCATGCCGTTCCTTCATAATGGGGATGTTGAGCAAAACAAAAAATCAATAGGGTGGCCTTGTTAACTCTGCTAAACTGTATGGCTACTCATAAGCCAGCAATACCTGCTTGGTTGTCTTATCTTACTCTGGAATTTACTTTGACTAATAATGATATTTTACGCCGCCTTCGCTATACCTTTAATTTAGCTGATACTACCATGATTGAAATTTTTGCTGCAGCAGATCATGACGTGACTCAACAACAAGTGATTGGTTGGCTAACCAGAGAAGGGGAAGAGGGTTACGTAGATCCAAGTGATACTGAGTTTGCCATTTTTCTAAATGGTTTTATTAATACAAAGCGCGGTAAGCGCGACGGTGAGCAACCAGCGCCAGAAAGTAAATTAAATAATAATATTATTTTAATGAAATTACGTATCGCATTAAATATGAAAACGGAAGACGTGATCGATGTCCTTGCCTTAACTGATTTTAGTTTGAGTAAGCATGAGTTAAGTGCATTTTCTCGTAAAGCCGATAACAAGCATTATCGTGTATGTAATGACCAAATATTAAGTAACTTTTTAACTGGTTTACAGCTACAACTTCGTCCAGAGGCAAGCGGCGAATAATTTACGTGTTCATATCCGTATTTATATCGTACGGATATGATTTTTAACCCCACTTTAAGTATCGGTGTTTTAAGCTGCTCTCTGCGTTAGTATTTAAATCTTTATTTATTCACATTTCATAAATTTATATTCTTTTTTAATGAGCGTTAATTGTTGCTCTTGCGTATCAACTCAAAAATAATTCACGTTATCGAACGTTAAATATATAGGTTTATCATGTTACAGTGTTAAAAATATTACAATTTTTAAGGCTCTTAACTAGATGACCCATAAACTTGATCACGTCTATTTTAACATCTGAGACAAGCATAACTTTTAACACGGAAGAATAATTATGAATTATATCCATGATACCATTGCACATTTAAAACAAACTAGCCCAGCACAATGCGAATTTTATCAAGCCGTTGAAGAAGTGCTTGAATCACTTGAACCTATTATTGAAAACTCAGCCGACTATCAAAAAAATGCGATTATTCAACGTCTAGTTGAACCTGAACGTCAAATTATGTTTAGAGTCCCTTGGGTTGATGATGACGGTAATATTCATGTCAATAAAGGCTATCGAATTGAATTTAACTCAAGCTTAGGTCCATACAAAGGTGGTTTACGTTTCCATCCAAGTGTAAATGCCAGCATCATAAAATTTTTAGGGTTTGAGCAAATTTTTAAAAATGCGTTAACTGGCTTACCGATTGGTGGTGGTAAAGGCGGCGCAAACTTTGATCCTAAGGGCCGCTCTGACAGCGAAATAATGCGTTTTTGCCAATCATTTATCAACGAGCTGTATCGTCATATCGGCCCAACCACCGATGTGCCTGCGGGTGATATTGGCGTTGGGGCACGCGAAATAGGCTATATGTTTGGTCAATATAAACGGTTGACCGGACGTTACGACGGTGCGTTTACCGGCAAAAGTTTATTGTGGGGTGGATCATTGGCTCGAAAAGAAGCGACAGGATATGGCGCTGTTTATTTTGCCAATTACATGTTGCAAGACAATGATGACTCACTTAAAGGTAAGCGCTGTTTAGTTTCTGGTGCCGGGAACGTGGCAATTTACGCGATGGAAAAACTTTATCAATTAGAGGCAACACCTATCACTTGCAGTGATTCAAGCGGTACGCTGTATCATGAATCAGGTATTGATGTTGCGCTTGTTAAAAAGCTTAAAGAAGGTGCGCGTGAAAGTTTAGCTGTCTATTTAGAAACCCACAGCGATGCGAAGTATATTGCTTGTGCAGATTACCCCAGTGATGGACATGCGGTATGGCGTTTTGTTGCTGATGCCGCTTTTCCCTGTGCGACGCAAAATGAGTTAACTGAAGCTGATGCGCGAACGTTAATAAGCAATGGCTGTATATTAGTTTGTGAAGGCGCAAATATGCCAAGTACTAAAGAAGCGGTCGATGTGTTGCTTGCTGCTAAAATAGCCTATGGCCCTGGCAAAGCAGCTAATGCGGGTGGTGTTGCGACGAGCCAATTAGAAATGGCGCAAAATGCCAGTATGCAAATGTGGACGTTCGAAGAGGTCGATACTAAGCTGCAACAAATAATGAAAAATATCTTTGATACTGCAAGTAATACAGCCGCTGAATTTGATCAACCTGGTAATTTAGTGTTAGGTGCTAATATTGCTGCTTTTCGTCGTGTAGCCGATGCTATGATTGAGCAAGGTGTTGTTTAACATACGATAGTTTTACTATGCATAAGCCCACTATATTGGTGGGTTTTTTATTGACGTATATTTGTTCATACCGCGATTATTATCCCGTTTATCTAACCAATCAGTGATTGAACGAGTTAAACAGGTGTTGGTCTCAAAATTATTTGCAGCAGGTAACTGCTCACGTATTGTATATTTATCAAATAATAAAGAGCATCAACACTATGTCTGATCATAAAACCTATCAGCTCTCGACCCTCAAGCCCGCAATTTTAATAACTACATTGTTTATTTCAACAAGCACCTTGGCCGCTGAGCTAAATTATCAAGATCAAACCAAGCTTCATGATATTGCCGCTGATGTTTCAGCAACACGTATTGGCAGTGATATTCAAACACTTGTTGATTTTGGCACTCGTCATACGTTATCAGATACAAAATCAAACACCCGAGGAATTGGTGCAGCTCGGCGTTGGATCAAGGCTGAGTTTGAGAAAATTTCTCAGCAATGCGGTGGCTGTTTAGAAGTAATAGAAGTTAAAGATACCATTTCTGGCGAAAAGCGTATTCCAAATCCTGTTGAAGTGGTGAATATTATTGCTATTCAACGCGGTACTGATCAGCCAAACCGGATGGTGATGATGTCGGGCGATATTGATTCACGGGTCAGCGATGTAATGGATTTTACCAGCGACGCACCAGGGGCGAATGATAATGCATCGGGTGTTGCTGGGGTGATTGAATCAGCTCGCGTGTTATCTAAATATAAATTTAATGGCTCAATTGTTTATGCCGCGCTTTCAGGCGAAGAGCAAGGACTTTTTGGTGGTAAAATTTTAGCCGACTATGCACAAAAGCAAGGCTGGCAAGTACACGGTGTACTCAATAATGACATGATTGGTAATATTACTGGTATTAATGGCGTTACTGATAACACGACTGCACGTATTTTCTCTGAAGGTACGCGGGTTATCGAAACCAAAGAGCAAGCGCATAAACGCCGTTTTACCGGTGGCGAGGTCGATTCAGCTAGTCGTAATTTAGCCCGTTATATCGATACCATTGCCGATCGCTATATTCCCAATCTTGACACATTGTTAGTTTATCGACTCGATCGCTTTGGCCGAGGAGGGCATCATCGCCCGTTTAACGACATGGGTTATGCTGCTGTAAGGGTAATGGAAACGAACGAAAATTATAACCATCAACATCAAGACTTACGCACTGAGGATGGTATTGTTTATGGTGATACCATTGATGGCGTTGATTTTGATTATACCGCAAAATTAACAGCGCTTAATGCGGTAAGTTTAGCGTCAATGGCATGGGCACCGGCACCACCTAATAACGTTGAAATATCAGGTGCTGTGCAACCAAGTACGACCTTAAAATGGCAAAAAAATAATGATAAAACGACCACGGGATACAGACTCTATTGGCGTTATACCAGTGAACCACAATGGCAGTTTAGCCGCTATGTGGGTGATGTAAGTGAAGCGACTCTTAAAAATGTAGTCATTGATAATTATTATTTTGGGGTTGCTGCGGTTAATAAAGACGGTATTGAATCACCGGTGGTTTTCCCTGGCGATGTAGGTGCGTTTGAGCAAACACTAAAGTAATGTGTAGCGTCTGATATTCAAGCGTAATTACAGTTGCGCTTGAATATCAGGCAAGACAATTTAGTAGCGGACTTCGCAATTGAACAGCAATAGTTGTATTTTATGTTGACCTTAGTTTATGGGAGTACACTTTTTATACAATAATTTCAGTGAATACTTGAAGTTAATGGCTTTTTCGTATTATGGTGGAGTTAAATGTGAATTAGTTGACAGTGTATGAACCTATTTTTGCTGATTGCAGGCAGCTTTAGTGCTTTAGCCGCACTCGCTCACCTTGGTTGTATTGTTTTTGGTGCGCCGTGGTATCGCTTTTTCGGTGCCGGTGAGCACATGGCAATGCTCGCAGAGCAGGGCAAGTTGACGCCTTCGCTGATCACTTTCTTCATCGCTTTTATATTAAGCGTTTGGTCATTATATGCTTTTTCAGCCGCGGGTTTGTTCAAACAGCTACCTTTCATACGCTTTGTGTTAGTTGTGGTAACTGCGATTTATTTATTTCGCGGTATTGCAGGATTATATTTAATGACTAATCCGCTAGGACGCAGTGAGATGTTTTGGCTTTGCAGCTCGATCATTTGTTTACTGATTGGCGGCTTTCATTTTATAGGATTAAAACAACAATGGCTGGTTTTATCAGTTAAATATTAGCAAGGAAGGAAGCAATGTCTTTATTTGTATCGACGGATTTTAACCCCCCAGAAGCGCTGCAAACAACTGCGTTTTATTTTACCCCATTAAATGAGCAGGTAGTCGAGCTTGATTTTACTGCTGTAATGTCAAGTGTGCCGCAGCTAAAAGGTATATTCGCCCCCAAGCCTGATTGGCCAAAAGCCGATATGACCCTTGAAGAGAATCGTCAAAGCTTAGCTCAACATGGCGCAGAGTTTAACGAAAAAAAAGCATTTGCTTATGCGATATTAAACCCTAAAAAAACACGCTGCCTAGGCTCAGTGTATATCGATCCTGGGGTAAACAATGAATTCGATAGTGAGATAACTTTTTGGCTACGTAATGATAGTCAGGAATTAAATAATACCTTACGGTTATGCATCTTACATTGGCTCGCTGAGCATTGGCCATTTGAACGAGTACGATTAATTTCAACTAAGTATCAGGCAAGCTTTAGTTTGTAATACCAAAAGTTTATAACGCAATACAGGTCATACTCATTAGCGGATGTGTTGTGTTAGCTGGCTGATAACGTACTGCGGTTTGTTATCTGTGTCAGTGCTGTTAATCCGTATAGAGCATTTGCCGAAATTACATTATCAAAGCTGTTGTTATGTGTTCTCAGCTGTTGTATTTAAATCAGGCATAAGGTTAAGTCTGTTATGGATCGCGTGATGAACAAACGAAAGCTTAGTGCGTACCGCCTGTGTTAAAACAAATGGATAAGCATCAGCTAAGCCCATGCTGCGATTTAACGAATTTAAAATAATCGAAAATTCCATCCAGCTATCCAACATTACTGAGATTGATGTTTGGCTATTAAAGTAATACGAGTTTTGCGGTAGCCTTAACTCATCAGTGTCCTCAACTTCAAATTCATTACCGAGTGTAGAACCGGTAATAGAGAAATTTTTTGCTGTCTCTAAAGTATCAATAATATGCATGTAGTGCGCCCAAGTTTCTGCCCAGTCTTCAAAAGGGTGCATGGTGGCGTATTCACTAATATAGTTTTCATGCCAATTAGCAGGAGCGCCATTTTTATAATGGGCATCAATCGCTTGTTGGTAATCTAAAGAATCATCGCCAAAATATTGTTTACATAAAGCATGTTTTTGCGGTGAATTTGCAATTAACTGGTCAAAATAATAATGCCCTAACTCATGACGAAAATGACCAAGCAAAGTGCGATAGCGCTCACCCATAGCATGCTTTGTTTGTGAGCGAGCGACATCATCAGCTTCAGCCAAATTAATTGTAATATGGCCGCAGTTATGGCCAGTAAAAACATTTTCTTGACCTGCTAATTTAGTCACGAAATGGTCATTAACACTGCGGTCGGTTATAAAATCAAAACTAAGGCCACCTTCGGCATCTTGGCTGAGGTTATTTAATGGTAAAGAAAGCGCTTTAAGTGTATACAATGCTCGGCGTTTTGCTGTTTCCATTTTGGTCCAAAGTGGAATGTGTTGATTAATACTTAGATCTGGGATTGTTTCATTAAACCGACATGCGAAACACAGCACTTCTTCTGTGTCTGGCGCTGGTACAAAACTGTCGATATCAACCATGCCATTGCATGCCTTATAGTGTGCATTGTTATCACATTTTTGATAGGGCACATCAGGGGCTGACGCTTTGTAATATAAGCCCGTTGTGTCATTAAATTCGTAGGGTTCTACAAGGTTAAAATTGTCATCAATACCAACAGTTTTGCCACAGGCAAGGCAGTGACTACTTTCAAAAAACAATATTTGATTATCTTTGCAGTTACATTTAAACGTTTTCATATTTTTTACCGTATCCGTTGATAAATACAATGACAAATTATTCAGTGAACAGACTTACATTAGCTATATTGCTAACAAATTATAAAGTTAGCAAATTATAAAATTAATAAGCCTGAGATTACTTGCCGTTAAATTCGTTGCAATAAATCTGATTTTTTCTCATTAAACTCAGCATCAGTGAGTGCGCCTAAATCACGTAATTGTGCTAATTTTTCAATAATGTCGAGGGTTTCATTCACTGAGTATTGCGAAGCATTAATAGCTGTCGACTCGCTACTCATCATTTTATCATTTGAGCCTGTCTCAGGGGGGGATTGCTGTTGTTTTGCAAAGTCTGTTGATTGGGCAAAGTTGGTATTGTGACTTGAATGTGTCTGAGTGAAGCTATCATCAGCAATCACTGGCAAACTATTTACGCTAATGTTTCCCCACTGGCTACTAAAGGTAAGCGATATATCGTTGCCTTGTTGCTGGCTTACTCCCCCGATCTGGTGATCGAGCGTATCATAGAGTGTGACCTGACCATTTTTTTCAATGGCTAAGCGATTAGGAAAAACAGCATAACGGGTGTTGTTTTGTGAACCGGTACTCGATGGATTACCTAAATTAACTGGCCACCACTGGTTGCTACCTAAAGTACCGGCAGGAATGACGGGGAAAACTTGGTTGTTTGCTAAAATAGTGGCAAGTTCGTTACATAAGTTATCAACGGTGTTTTTCAAGCCATTATTGAACATGTCTCCTACCATTGTCATTCCACCGCGCATCCATTGACCTGAGCCGCCAAGCTCTGGGCAATTAAACTGCGCCATTGAACCGCCGCCATTATTTACTGCAACTAACATATGTACTACTGCCTCATAACTTAAACCATAGCGGGCAGATATCCCTTTAACCAAGTTGTCACCAATGTTTGTTAATGTTTGCATAAATAGAGTCCTTAATATGAAGATAGGCGGGATGTGTATTACGTCATGATCTAACTGTGAACAATCTACCTTAAGCATTGATGCTAATAATAAATTAGCAAAATAAAATGCCAACATTGCTTGTTTAAAGACACTAAGCTTGCTAGTTTGGCTTTCAGGGCGATTAAAAATCAAACTACTATAACACTGTTAAGAAGCTTAATCGTGGTTTTATTGTGAACTATTTTTTAAGTTCGTTTTAGCGAAGCATTTAACTGGTGTTGTGATTAATTGGGACTTTTTTCTATTTAATCGCTAGAAAAAACAGGCATGCTTTATTGGTGAATTACATAAAATAATAAGCGCTGTGTGATTTTTAATACTTAGCTTTGTGCTAATTTGGTGCGAATGTCGCACCAAATAATTCTTCACAGCGCTCGCTCTTTGATTCTAAACAGTCAATAGTGACCAATATATAGGCTAACAGCCTAATTTTATTATGTAATCTATATGGAATGTATATTGCTTAAATAGCAGGCAGGTAGTAGTAAGTTATACTTAAATGGCTATACAAAAAATTAAAGAGGGATTAATCGATGACAATTACTGTTGGTATAGCGCACCATACTCAATACAAGTACGACCGCCCAGTAAATATGGGGCCGCATATTTTCCGCTTACGTCCAGCACCGCATAGCCGAACTAAAATTAAAAGCTATTCATTAAAAATAGTGCCGGAAGATCATTACATCAATTGGCAGCAAGACCCTTTTGGTAATTATCAGGCAAGAGTGGTATTTAATAGCCCCACAACTGAGTTTAGTTTTACTGTTGATTTAGTGGCTGAAATGACGGTAATTAATCCGTTTGATTTCTTTTTAGAAGAATATGCTGAAGAGTTTCCATTTGAATACGATAAAGTCGCAAAGGCTGAGCTTAATCCCTATTTAAAAAAACGTAAGGCGAGTCCTAAGTTTTTAGAATTGATTGATTCGTTACGTCCGGAAAAACCAATCAGAAGTGTTGATTTTTTAGTTGCGGTCAATCAGTCAATTTATAATCTTGTTGGCTACGGCATTCGTTTAGAGCCTGGAGTTCAAACGGCGAACGAAACCATCACAAAAAAAACCGGTTCATGTCGAGATTCTGCGTGGTTGTTAGTACAACTGTTTCGTCATTTAGGTTTGGCTGCTCGTTTTGTATCTGGTTATTTAATCCAACTTACATCAGATCAAAAATCACTTGATGGCCCAAGTGGTCCTGATGAAGATTTTACTGATTTACACGCATGGACTGAAGTATATATTCCAGGCGCAGGTTGGATCGGGCTTGATCCTACCTCCGGCTTATTTGCTGGCGAAGGCCATATTCCGCTTGCGTGCACACCTGAACCTAGCTCAGCAGCACCTGTCTCTGGTGGCATAGATAAGTGCGAATCAGAATTTAGTTTTTATAACAAAGTAACGCGCGTACATGAAGACCCTCGCGTTACAAAGCCATATTCAGAAACACAATGGGCTGCAATAAACCGCTTGGGTCAGCAAGTTGATGATGTATATGTTAAGGAAGGTGTTCATTTAACAATGGGCGGTGAGCCGACGTTTATTTCTATTGATGATATGGAACATCCCCAATGGAACACAGAAGCCGACGGTAAAGAAAAACGAGTGTTAGCACAAAGCTTATTTATTGCGATGAACAAAGCATATACCAAAGGTGGCTTTACACATTATGGGCAAGGTAAATGGTATCCGGGAGAGTCACTGCCTCGCTGGCAATATGCATGTTATTGGCGAAAAGACGGTGAAGCTTTGTGGCAAGATGCCAGTTTATTAGCTGATCCGAATAAAGATTATAAATTAGACCACACAGATACCAAGCGTTTTACAGAACAGCTATGTGCAGAAATAGGCCTTGAAACCAAGGCTATCACTACAGCCTATGAAGATATTTTATATCATTTATGGCAAGAGGCATCGTTACCCAAAGAGGTGGGGCCTAAACAGCCTGAACTTCTTAGTGCAATGAGCCGTAAAGGCTTTTTAGCTAAAATGGAACAAGGTATTGAAAAGCCTGTTGGTTATGCATTGCCGCTGCAGTTTAATCAAGCGAAACATTGTTGGCAGTCATGCAAATGGGAATTTAAACGCGAATACTGTTTTTTATTACCAGGTGAATCACCCCTTGGTTATAGATTACCGCTTGATAGCCTTGAGTGGACAAGCAACATTATTGAGCGAGATCCGTTTGATATTCCAGATAACTTTACAAAAGCTAAAAAACTGCAAAAAGGCTTTATTGGTCAACAGATGATCAAAACCGCAATGGCATTGGAAGTAAGAGAAGGGCGGTTGTACATCTTTATGCCCCCAACGAGCCATTTTGAACATTATATGTCGCTATTAAATGCGATTGAAAGCACCGCAAAAACCCTGCAAATCCCGGTTGTTATTGAAGGCTATAGCCCGCCTAAAGATAGTCGTGTAGAAAAATACGCCGTGACACCTGATCCAGGTGTCATTGAAGTGAACATCCACCCATCTTCGTCATGGCAGCAATTGGTAGATAGAACAACGACACTTTACGATCTAGCCAAACAAGCACGTTTAGGAACAGATAAGTTTATGGCGGACGGTCGTCATACCGGCACCGGGGGGGGTAATCATGTCACTTTAGGTGGTGAAACGCCGCAGCAAAGCCCGTTCTTACGACGCCCAGATATTTTAAGAAGTTTTATTACTTATTGGCAGCACCATCCTGGATTATCTTATTTATTTTCAGGTTTATTTATCGGCCCTACAAGCCAAGCACCTCGTGTGGATGAAGCACGTGATGAGTTGCTCTATGAGCTTGAAATCGCATTTTCACATATGCCTGAAGGGGAAGTGCCTGAGCCATGGCTCGTTGATCGTTTGTTACGCAACTTACTTGTTGATTTAACAGGTAATACACACAGGGCGGAGTTTTGTATTGATAAGCTATATTCACCCGATTCAGCAACAGGACGACTAGGTATTGTCGAGTTTAGGGGGTTTGAAATGCCACCTCACTCACAAATGAGTTTAGTGCAAATGTTGTTATTACGGACTTTATTGGCTTGGTTTTGGAAAAAGCCTTATCACAAACCGTTGATCCGTTGGGGCACCGAATTACATGATAAATTTTTATTACCTCAGTATGTTGAAAATGATTTAGCTGAGGTTGTTAGAGATCTGCAGCAAGCTGGTTTTGCATTCCAAGTAAGTTGGCTAAACCCATTTTTTGAGTTTAGGTTCCCTGTTTGCGGCACCCGAGAACTCGATGATGTGACGTTAGAGCTTAGAACCGCGATTGAACCGTGGCATGTACTAGGTGAAGAAGCCAGTGCATCTGGTACTGCTCGGTATGTTGATTCGTCATTAGAACGCGTGCAAATCAAAGTAATTGGCACAATGAGTGACCGCTATATCGTTACATGTAATGGCCGACGCGTGCCGCTTAAAATTGTTAAAGGCAAAGCGAAAGATGAAATGGTTGCCGGGATCCGTTACCGTGCATGGCAGCCACCAACAGCGCTGCATCCTACAATTGGTGTACATGCACCGTTAGTATTTGATCTGATCGATACCTGGGAAGGCCGCTCAATGGGTGGTTTTGTCTACCATGTTAGTCATGCTGGTGGGCGAAATCCAGAAACATTACCCGTTAATGCATTTGAAGCTGAAGGGCGAAGGGTTGCACGATTTTGGGAGCATGGTCACACACCATCATTATTAGCATCTGATCAGCCTAGTTGGAGCCCATCGGCTGCGACACGAAGCTTTGAATCAGCACAATCGGTGAGTGAATTTGTTGTTCCCGATGAAGAAAATACTAATTCAGATTACCCTAATACGCTCGATTTAAGGAGACAACCTAAGTTCAAATAAATCATCTTTTTGGGTTGTTCATTGTATGACTCCACTTTGACATTACGCAAAGTAGAGTCATTATTTAACAGACGCTTTTGTTAATACAATTACCAACAAATTGAACTAGAATGATAGTTTACTTTCTATAGCGGAGCGCTTTTAGCTTGTACATTAATAATAATACGATGCCAGAGCTGCCTAATTGGTTGTCTTTATACCTTGATAAACGCCACGGTCATGATGAATTGGCGGATCACAGTGGCTTAAACCCTGAGCATTGGGATACTTTATTTAATCGTTTAGCAAGTTTAACCGCTGAAGATGTAAGTAGTCGTGCCATTGAAATTACGCAACTTTTGCAAAATGGCAATATTAAAAGTGAGAGTAATCAACAGTGGCACTTCGATCCACTGCCTTTTATGTTTTCTCGAGCAGATTGGAATACGTTAGAGCAAGGCATAAAACAGCGAACTTTATTACTTAATAAGATCCAACAAGATGTTTATTCTGAGCAAAAGCTACTTTTGAGTGGGCAAGTATCACCGCAGCAGCTGTACCAAGATAGTCATTACTTACGTGAAGGATTTAGCTTACCAAGTGATGAGCTAAAACTTTTTTTTACAGCGGTTGATGTGTATCGCGCACCATCGGGTGAATTTAAAGTCTTAGCTGATCATTGCCAATGTCCGTTAGGTCTAGGGCTATTGCTTAAAAACCGCATTATAGCTAGGCGCGTTATGGCTGAAGAGTTTGCTGAATGCAACGTGCAACAAATTAAAGAGTTTTTAAATTTGTTTCAAGAAGGCATTAACGAGTTTATTCATTATATGGATGATCCTCGTATTGTTATTTTAACTCAAGGGATCGATGATCCAAATTATAACGAGCATGCGTTTCTATCTACTTACTTTGGCTATACTTTAGTGCAAAGCGCTGATTTAACAGTGCGTAATGGCGAAGTGTGTTTAAAGTCATTACAAGGGTTGGGGAAAATCAATGTGATTTTACGTTGGATCCCAGATCAAAGTATCGATTCACTTGAACAAACACAATACTCGTTACATGGTATTCCAGGCTTATTACAAGCTGTACGTGAGGGCTCAGTAAAAGTATTAAATCCTTTTGGTAGCGGGGTACTCTCATCACCAGCAATACAATGTAATTTAGCCCAGCTATCAGAGCAACTTTTACAACAACCATTATTACTAGATTGCCCTAAGTACCACAGCATTGAAGATGTTAAATCATCGGATTGGTCACAGTTAGTGTTTGGTAGTTATAAAGATCCTAAACTAACACTTGATGGCCATTTAGACGCGGATAAAATTAAACAACTTATAACTAAGCAACCTAGCGATTATTATTTTCAAGATAAACCCGCATTTAGTAGCGCACCATTTTGGGATGACGGTAAGTTAATTGCAAAACCTGTGGTATTTAGGTGTTATGTATTAACCACAGAAAATGGCATCGAAGTGCTGCCATCGGCACTGTGTTTCTCTTATCAAAATAGTGCTAACGCTAAGGGCGCTGGTTGGCTCAAAGATACTTGGATAAATACCAGTAAAGATATTGATTTAACTGAGCAAAGTGTACCAACACCAATTAAAAAAAGAATGGATGTAAGCTTACTTGAAGGGGTTATATCAAGTCGTACTGCAGAACATTTATTTTGGCTCGGTCGTTATTTAGAGCGCTGTGAAAATACCATAAGAATATTACGTATCTTTATTGATCGTTACACTGAGTTGGCTATTTATCCAGATTTAATACGCCGCAGTACTGTTGCTCGTTTGTTGGCTGCTATCAGCGCTCAGCATATTGTTTACCCTTATGTAGAACAGGCCATCAAGCTTGAAGAATTTGATAGCGCAGTGTCTAAGCAAACAGCGTTTGCTTTACTCGCTGATGAGCTACGCGCGGGTAGCATAATAAATACGTTAAATTATTTAGCGAATGCATCAGTACAGATCCAAGAATTATTGTCTCATGATAGTCGTCGTATTATTGATGAAATCAATGAGCAAGTTAAAGTGCTAAAGCATATTAATATCAACATTTCATCACGTGCGATGCAAAGTATTTTAGATAAAGTGATTGGTTTGATCATGGCCTTTAATGGCTCGTTAGTGGATTGTATGCCAAACAGCAATGGCTGGTTTTTACTTGAGATGGGTCGCAGGATTGAGCGCAGCTTACAAATCACCTCATTAACAGGGGCTTTATTAACGCAAGAACTCGAGCAAGCTGAAGAGCTTGGTTTACTCGAAGCGGTTTTGAGTAGTCAAGTTAGCTTAGTGACCCATAAACGTCGCTATAGAATGTATCAAAGTATAGGTACTGGGCTTGAGCTGTTATTACTGGATGCAGAATACCCTCGCTCATTACTTTTTCAGTTAGAGCAAATAAACCAGTTATGTAAGCATTTACCGACTAAACGCAGACAGGGAGTGATAGCAGCACATGAAAAAGCAATTTTACTTTCTAAAACGAGTTGCTATGTCACAGAAAAAGACTACCTGCAAAGGACGGACGCTGGAGTTCGTAAACAGTTAATCGAGTTTAACCATAATATTCGCCTGAACTTAAATACCTTTTGTGATGTATTATTATTGCAGTATTTTTCTCATACACAAACGGCGAATAAATTGAATTGGACTAATATTGAGCAAGCTCAATCGTGAAATATAAAATAAAGCATTCCACAACTTACAGTTATGCTGATTTTGTTAGCTTGTGTCAAAACCAAGCACGGTTAACACCAAAAACAAATCGTGCTCAGATATGCCACAGTAGTCGCATAGATATTGAGCCGCCGGCAAATTATCTACAAGAATTTACGGATTATTTTGATAATAAAGTGACCGCGTTTGAAATAGCCACACAGCATAAAAAACTGAAAGTGACTATGACCAGTGAAGTGGAACTTTTATTAAGTGCAAATATTAACCTCTTCGACACTGATATGCCTTGGCAAGAGGCTCGCGATATCGTCGCAAAGGCAAATACATATCAGCTGTTAAAAACATCGGAGTTTATTTTGCCATCTCAATATACTCCTTTTGTACAGGGTATAAAGGAATACGCTTTAACGTCGTTTTTAGCTGATATTAGCTTGATTTGCGGCTGTAAAGATCTCATGGCACGGATTTTTCATGAGTTTCAGTATGATCCCGGTTTTACTACGATTAGTACACCTTTGAGTGTTGTTTTTGCACAAAAAAGGGGCGTTTGCCAAGATTTTGCACATTTTGCGATAGCGTGCTTACGCAGTATTGGTTTAGCAGCACGTTATGTTAGCGGGTATATAGAAACAATGCCTCCCGAGGGGGAAGAAAAGTTAGCTGGTGCAGATGCGACCCATGCATGGTTTTCTGTGTTTGTGCCAAGATTTGGTTGGGTCGACTTTGATCCAACAAACAATGTTATGCCTAATGAGCAGCATATAACACTTGCTGTTGGCCGTGATTTTTCTGATGTCACTCCTTTGAAAGGCGTGGTTTTTGGTGGCGGTACACAATTGCTTGATGTAGCGGTTGATATGATTCGATTGGAGTGATTAAAACAACTCAATATTAATAATGGATAAGGCGGAAGGATGTATGAAAATTGACTGGAAAGCATATCAAACAAATGGCTTTTTTGATGAATTAATAGACGCACAAGGAAATATTCGAACGCACGGTAAACAGTTAGCACAGTTTTTTTCTAGCTTATCAAAAGAAGAATTAGTTAAAGCCAGAGCTGTTGCAGATCTAGCCATAAAAGAAATGGGCATCACGTTTACAGTTTATAATGAAGGCAATATGATCGATAGAGCGTGGCCGTTTGACATTATTCCGCGCACTATTGGTAAAAAAGAATGGCAGACTATTGAGGTAGGTTTAAAACAGCGTGTTGAAGCGTTGAATCTGTTTATAAATGATTTATACCATGATCAAAAAATAATAAAAGACGGTATTTTTCCAAAAGGCTTACTCGAAAAATCAGTTAACTTTCGCTCTCAATGTGTTGGAATTACTCCGCCAAATAATATATGGGCGCATATCTGCGGCTCCGATTTAGTGCGCGATGGAAATGGCACTATGTTTGTACTCGAAGATAACTTACGCGTGCCGTCTGGGGTGTCTTATATGCTTGAGAACCGCTCAGTGATGAAACGTGTTTTCCCTGAGTTATTCGAACAAGTGTCGATTTTACCAGTTGATGATTATCCTTCACAACTGTTTGATATGTTGGCAGCAATGTCACCTCGTCCAGACGATAAGCCTGAAGTAGTGGTATTAACACCCGGTGTATTTAACTCCGCCTATTTTGAACATTGTTACCTTGCTCAAGAGATGGGCTGTGAATTAGTAGAGGGGCGTGATTTAGTAGTCGAAAAAGACGACTGTGTCTATATGCGCACAATTACAGGCTTGCAACGCGTTGATGTAATTTATCGACGCATCGACGATTTATTCTTAGATCCCGAAGCTTTTTTACCTGAATCACAATTAGGTGTACCCGGTTTAATGCGAGCATGGTCGAAAGGTAATGTGGCGTTAGTCAATGCACCCGGTGCAGGGGTTGCGGATGATAAGGTGGTTTATGCCTATGTACCTGACATCATAAAATATTACTTGGATGAAGAACCCAAGATAGAAAATGTGCCAACCTATAAGTGTTTAGATCCTAAAGAATGTGATTATGTTATTAAAAATATTGATAAACTAGTTGTCAAACCTGCAAACGAGTCGGGTGGCTATGGTTTATTGATTGGTCCTAAATCGACTAAAAAAGAGCAACAAGCAACCATTGCACAAATAAAAGCCGATCCACGGAATTGGGTAGCGCAACCAACTCTTGATTTGTCTACGGTTCCCACCCTTGACGGGACAGAGCCTGATGGACGTCACGTTGACTTGAGACCGTTTATATTATCGTCAGGTAAAGACACACAGATCACTACTGGTGGCCTTACTCGTGTTGCGATGGTGAAAGGTTCATTAGTGGTAAATTCATCTCAAGGCGGTGGTAGTAAAGATACCTGGATTGTTGACGAAGAGGCTAAATAATATGTTATCAAGAGTAGGTGAAACTTTATATTGGGTAGCTCGTTACGTTGAACGTGCAGAAAATGTTGCACGGTTAATTAATGTCAACAACATGCTGATGTTGGATTTACCTAAAGGCGTATGTACAGGCTGGGAGCCATTAATAGATATTATTGGCGCGCGTCAGGCGTATGAAGATAAACACGCTGATTACACAGAGCAAAAAGCGCTGCGTTATTTACTTGTAGGTAGTGATAATGGCTCGTCTATTTTAAATTCTATTATCTATGCTAGAGAGAGCGCTCGAACAATTCGAGACGTAATGCCTCGCGATGTATGGGAAGAAATTAACTCCCTTTATTACTATGTAAAAGATAATCAAAAAGAAGGGCTTGCTAAGCGTGGCCGATTTGCTTATCTAAAGAAAATCATCGAATCAGCCCATCAAATATTTGGTGCTTTAGATGCGACTATTAACCATGATCATGGTTTTACGTTTATCCGCTTTGGGTCGTTAATAGAACGTGCTGATATGACGTCACGGATATTAGACATTCGTTCAGAGACGTTGATCACCAGCGATGAAGCAAAACCTTATGAAAATATTCAGTGGATCAGCTTATTGCGCTCGCTTAGTGCTTATCAAATGTATCGACAAGAGATGAGCGTACGGGTGCAACGTGCTGATGTATTAGAATTCGTGATGCACAGTGAAGTATTTCCACGGTCAATTTTGTTTTGCTTAATAGAGCTGAAAACGCTGATTTCACCTTTGCCAAACTCTACAGAGATTATAAATTTAATAGATGCAGTGGTAAAACAATTGAAAGCTGAAGATGTAAGAGCGCTTAAAAATGGCTACTTACACAATTATATGGATCAAATCCAAATTGAATTAGCGGGCATTCATAATGCATTAGCGCAAACGTATTTTTTAAAACCGCCAGAATAGGCCTGTTAAGCTATTAATCTTATAATACGCCCAAGGTTTTAAATTACATTGGGCGTTATTAACTAACGTGAGCTTTGGCTAATTATGAAAACGCGTTGTCTTTTAATTGTGCTTGCATTTGTTCGCGCATTTTAAACTTTTGTAGTTTTCCGGTAACCGTCATAGGGTAACTTTCAACAAATTGAATGTGTTTTGGTATTTTAAAATAAGCTAATTTATCTTTTAAGAAGCTGCGAATTTCTTGCTCTGTTAACACGGCATCATCTTTAGGCTGTACCCAAGCACATACTTCTTCGCCGTACTTGTCGTCACTGATGCCAAAAATAGCAGCATCTTGCACGCCAGGGTAAGTGTAAAGTACTTCTTCAATTTCGCGCGGGTAGATATTTTCGCCACCACGAATGATCATATCTTTAATTCTGCCCACTATTGCAACAAAACCTTCCGCATCCATTACACCTAAATCACCAGAGTGTAGCCAGCCTTCTTTATCGATAGTTGCGGCGGTTTTTTCTTCATCATTCCAATAGCAACGCATAATACCCGCACCACGGCTGCATACTTCGCCAGCAAGCCCTATTTTTTGTATATTACCTACTTCGTCAATAATTTTTACTTCTGTATGCGCCAGCGCGCGGCCGACGGTAGTAACTTGTTTTTCAATGGATGAGTCAATCTCCGTGGCATTATTAATGGGACTACATTCCGTTTGGCCGTAACCGATAACAACTTCATTCATATGCATCAGCGATTGTACTTTACGCATTACTTGCTCAGGACACGTCGAGCCTGCCATGATACCCGTACGTAAACTGGATAAGTCAAAACGAGCAAAATCTTTTAGTTCTAGTTCAGCAATAAACATCGTAGGTACGCCATGCAGTGCAGTACAGCGTTCTTTTTCAACCACCTCAAGCGTGATTGTTGGATCAAAAGAATCTCCTGGAAATACTGCCGTAGCTCCTTTACTTATACATACTAAATTACCTAATACCATTCCAAAACAGTGATATAACGGCACTGGAATACACAGCTTATCATCTGCAGTTAAGCGCATTGCATTAGCCATAAGAAAACCATTATTTAAAATGTTTTTATGGGAGAGCGTAGCGCCTTTGGGATTGCCTGTTGTGCCGGAGGTAAACTGAATGTTGATGTCTTGATCTGGTTGCAAAGTTGCACCAATGGCGTTGAGCTCAACGCGGTGGGCGGCCGTTGGCATTGTCATAACTTGACTAAAACTAAACATGCCTGCGGCAGGCTCATCACCAATGCGAATAATATTTTTTAAATAGGGGAGGTTTTTTGCCTGCAGTTGCCCAGCTTTTGCAGCGGCAAGTTCGGGCAGTAATTCATTAAGCATGCCTAGGTAATTACTGGCTTTGAAACTTGAAGCGGTTATAAGAGTTGAACACTCGACTGAATTTAGTGCAAATTGTAGTTCGTTTGGACGATACGCTGGGTTAATACAGACCATGATTGCGCCAATTTTGGCGGTCGCAAATTGGGTTAAGCACCACTCAAGGTTGTTTGGTGACCAGATACCAACACGATCACCTGGTTTTACACCTAAAGCCAGTAACCCCATTGCCAGCTGGTTGATCTGCTGCTGATATTCTTTATAGCTTAAACGAATGTTTTGATGATGCAGCACTATCGCAGGGTGGTCTGGATTATTGTCGACAATGGAGTCGAAGTAATCACCTATGGTTTTATTGATCAATGCTGGGCTTTGTGCTCCTTTATAGTAGCTATGCTCTAAGCCAGCTGTATCTTTGACTGTTTTATTCGCATCGGTTGCAGTTGTATTATTGTTACTTATTTGCATGTACGGTCTCCGTGTCAATGTTGTGAGAGTCTACTCAGTTAGAAAAACACAGATTGTCGACAAATGAAAGCGCTATACGACCAATGTAGTAATAAAAATGATAAATATTAGGCAATAAAAAACGCTAGCTGTAGCTACAACAAAAACATTGCAGTACACACTAGCGTAGTATCTGATTATAAATTGAACTCTAATTGAAAATTAAAGCTCTTCGCTGCGGTAGGTTTTTTTCATTAAATGTACATATGCATTTACAAACGCATTTTCTTGGTACTTTTTAAGCCCCGTTTCAGCGAAATCAATAGGAATAGGATTACGTTTTAATTGTTCTTTGATCTCGGTTGTACTGAATAAATAAACACTCAGCTCAGGGATCAATTGAATTGCAGTTTCCATTTTGAAACCGTTCGCACTACCGGCAAATTTACCTTTAGGCGCACGTTGACGAATAGCAACTGAGTCAATTTGATAGTCCTGCATAAGTTTCGCAAAATCAAATTGGAATTTACGCATTACTTCAGTGTCATTACCATTACCTAAGGTAAAGCGAGTTTGGCGAATATCTCGTATATCAAATACATCGTTATCTTTTGTTAAAATACACAGTAGTACGTCACTACCGGTAATTTCTACACCGCATGTTCTCATTGTCATTCTCTAAATAACTAATTTGGGCAGCATTATATCAATTAAACGCCTTAAAAACAGTGCATTTTAAAAACCGATTTCAATCCCAATGCCACTGTGGTCGCTTACGCAGATATCTTCATCAATTTGGTTTGGATTTAAGTGTTTATCAAAGCTTAGATAGTGCAACGATTTTATCCGCGATAATGCACAATCAGTATTAAAGTGTCCTGAGGTCAAAATATAATCAAGCACATTGCCACGACCTTGATAGTAATGTGTTGCTGGTTTTACTTTACCATTTGCCGATTCACTGCTTAATTCAAACGAATCAGTTAATCCTACAATGGGTTGTTCAAGCTCTAAACAGGGCTCGCAACGAGTAGGGTGAAATCCTTGGGTCATGAATGACAGCGCAGGGCTGTCAATATTGTCGTTAAAATCCCCCATTACTAATGTTGCACAGTTTTTTTCACGCTGGGTTTTTAGCGCATCATAATAAACAATCGAAGCTTCCAGTGAGCGTGATATTTGCGATTGCATCATGCCAACGGTTTGTTGTAATAGATTTAATAAGGGATCGTCTTGATTATGAATGTTTAAAATATGCGCCATTGAATGCACCCGTTGTGATTTAAAGTGCACCACGTAGCAGGTTAAATCACCAAATTCAGGTACATCAAAACTGCATTTAATAGGTGTGCGATTAAATTTAAATTCATTTTGATTATTTAAGTACTCAAGTAGTTCTGGGCAAGGGGTGAGTTCGTGGCATGCTTGAAAAGGGATTTTCGCGGCAATCGCCACCACAGGGTTAAATAATACCTGTGGATAGAGATGATCACTGCGTGGACTGGCAACAGTAGCAAAATAGTCATAGCCTTGCTCTTTACACAAAATTGCCAATTCTTTGGGGCTAAACACCTCTTGGAAAGCAACAACCATTGCTTGACTTTGCTGTAGGAAGTCAGTGATAAATTGCTGTTTTTGCCGCCATTGCGTTGCGTTGTAACGTTCATGTAATTGATAAAAAGAATAAGGTGGCGCCGTAAAATTAAGTAAATTTAAAGTGGCAAAACGGATACGATTAGACGTCGTCATTAGGTTATCCAACAGCTGAAATTAAATTAAGTATGAAATGCGAGGGTTATTTGTCAATTTGTCTGGCTAAATACTTGTATTTAGTGGCTCCAAACGCGACAATAACCGCTTGTGTTTGCTAAGACTCAACAAATACATTAACCAAATACGGTTAAAATTAACAATGCTTATTCGTAAAAGCGTTGTCGAGTTATTCATTTTAATTTAATAAATACATGTGATGCATTGTAGGCGTCACCACTGTAGTAAGGACTTATAATGCCAGTTATTACTCTTCCTGACGGCAGTCAGCGTAGTTTTGAAAACCCTGTAAGTACACTTGATGTAGCCAATGATATCGGCCCAGGCTTAGCAAAAGCCACTATCGCTGGTCGTGTTAATGGCACTCGCGTTGATGCCTGTGATTTAATTTCTGACGATTCTCGTCTTGAAATCATCACCGCAAAAGATGATGACGGCTTAGAAATAATTCGTCACTCATGTGCTCACTTGATAGGTCATGCAGTTAAGCAACTGTTTCCTGATGCAAAAATGGCAATTGGTCCAACGATTGATAATGGTTTTTACTATGATATCGATATGGAACATTCATTAAGTCAAGATGACTTAGAAGCTATTGAAAAGCGCATGTTGCAACTTGCTAAAACAAACTACGACGTGGTTAAGAAAACCGTAAGCTGGCAAGAAGCCCGTGATGCATTTGCAGCGCGCGGCGAAATGTACAAAATTCAAATCCTTGACGAAAACATCGCTAAAGATGACCGTCCAGGATTATATCACCACGAAGAATACATCGATATGTGTCGTGGTCCACACGTACCGAACATGCGTTTTTGCCAACATTTCAAAATAATGAAAGTAGCCGGTGCCTACTGGCGTGGCGATTCAGATAATAAAATGTTGCAGCGTATTTATGGCACTGCATGGGGCGATAAAAAGCAACTTAAAGCCTACTTACAACGTTTAGAAGAAGCCGAAAAACGTGATCACCGTCGTATTGGTAAAGCACTTGATTTATGGCATTGGCAAGAAGAAGCGCCAGGCATGGTGTTTTGGCACAACGATGGGTGGAGCATTTACCGTGAACTTGAAGAGTTTGTGCGTGAAAAGTTACGCGAGTACCAGTACGAAGAAGTAAAAGGTCCAATGATGATGGATCGTTCTTTATGGGAAAAATCAGGTCACTGGGAAAAGTATTCAGAAGCAATGTTTACCACTGAATCTGAAAAGCGTGAATACGCAATCAAACCAATGAACTGCCCAGGTCACGTACAGATCTTTAATCAAGGTTTAAAATCGTACCGTGATCTTCCACTGCGTATGGCTGAATTTGGTTGTTGTCATCGCAACGAGCCGTCAGGCGCACTTCATGGTCTAATGCGCGTACGTGGCTTTACTCAGGATGATGCCCATATCTTCTGTACTGAAGAGCAAATCATGGACGAAGTATCAGCGTGTATCCAAATGGTTTACGATACGTACGAAACATTCGGCTTTGAAAAAATTGTGGTTAAGCTGTCAACACGCCCTGAACAGCGTATTGGCGAAGATCATATGTGGGACAAAGCAGAGCTTGCATTAGCTGATGCACTGAAAGCAAATAACATCGAATTTGATTATTTACCGGGTGAAGGTGCCTTCTACGGTCCAAAAATTGAATTTACTTTGTACGATTGCTTAGACAGAGCGTGGCAGTGTGGTACAGTGCAACTAGATTTTGCATTACCAGGGCGTTTAGGGGCAACTTATGTTGCTGAAAACAACGAACGTCGTACACCTGTTATGATCCACCGTGCAATATTGGGCTCTATCGAGCGCTTTATCGGTATTCTTACAGAAGAGTACGCGGGTTTATTCCCGACTTGGCTTGCACCAAAGCAAGTAGTGATTATGAATATCACTGATAAACAAGCTGCTTATGTGCAGGAAATTGTACAAAAATTAAATAAACTTGGAATTAGAGCCGCTGCTGACTTGAGAAATGAGAAGATTGGCTTTAAAATCCGTGAACATACATTAAAACGTATCCCCTATTTACTTGTTGTTGGTGATAAAGAAGTTGAACAACAAGAAGTAGCAGTACGTACCCGCACAGGTGAAGACTTGGGCAAATTTAATGTTGATGAATTTGTCGCTAAAATTAGCGAAGAAATTAAAAATCGACTATAAAAACTCTGCGTGTAGGGCATACATTTAATTGCTAACTACACGCTTATTATTTGATATTCTTGGAGGAACGTACTATTAGAGGCGGCAAGAAAGGGCAACAAACAGCCCAAAAAAATCGTATTAACGAAGAAATTACAGCTCAAGAAGTTCGCTTAATTGACATTGAAGGCGAGCAAGCTGGAATTCAGTCATTAAAAGACGCGCAAACTATGGCTGATGCCGCTGGTGTTGATCTAGTAGAGATTAGCCCAAATGCTGAGCCGCCTGTTTGTAGAATCATGGACTACGGTAAGTTCATCTTTGAAAAAAGCAAAGAACTAAAAGAGCAGAAGAAGAAGCAAAAGCAAATCCAGATAAAAGAAATCAAATTCCGTCCTGGCACGGATGAAGGTGATTATCAGGTTAAGCTTCGCAACTTACGTAAGTTCTTAGAAGGTGGCGATAAAGCTAAGATTACCATCCGCTTCCGTGGTCGTGAAATGGCCCACCAAGAAATTGGTATAGAATTATTAAACCGTATCAAAGGCGATTTGGAAGAGCTTGCAGTTGTTGAGTCTTTCCCTAATCGTGTTGAAGGTCGCCAAATGGTTATGATGATGGCGCCTGTTGCTAAAAAGCAATAAACAAGCTAAGATACGCAGCGAATTTAGCTCAGGTCACCAAGTAATATGCAAATATTCACCTGTGCTAACCGGTAATAAAGTAAAACTGCAGCATTTATGTTGGGTTTTCACCGGAATATGGCAGTAAGTTAGGCCTAAAAGTGGAGCTATAGCAATATATCTCACGCCTGCTTACTAATTTTAAAGCAATACATTTGGAGTTATTGCAATGGCTTATAAGCTAAAAAGTCACAGAGGCGCGGCTAAGCGTTTCAAAAAGACTGCTTCTGGCGGTTTCAAGCGTAAACAAGCGCATCTTCGTCACATTCTGACTAAGAAAACTTCTAAGCGTAAGTTACACCTACGTCCTAAGATGATGGTTCATAAGAACGACCATGGTCTAGTTTCACGTATGTTACCATTCGCTTAATAGGGGTTTTTAGAAATGGCAAGAGTTAAACGCGGCGTTGTCGCACGTGCACGTCACAAAAAAGTTTTAAAACAAGCAAAAGGTTACTATGGAGCACGTTCACGTGTTTACCGCGTAGCTTTCCAGGCTGTTACTAAAGCGGGTCAATACGCTTACCGTGACCGTCGTGCGAAGAAACGTACTTTCCGTCAATTATGGATTGCACGTATCAATGCTGCTTCACGTCAAAATGGTCTGTCTTACAGCCGTTTTATCAATGGTCTTAAAAAGACATCTGTAGAAATCGATCGTAAGATCCTTGCAGATATCGCTGTTTATGACCAGGTTGCATTCGCAGCGCTTGTTGCAAAAGCTAAAGAAGGCCTAGCGGCAGCTTAAGCTTTTAAAATAAGTATTAAAAAGGAGCCTATGGCTCCTTTTTTTGTGGCTAAAATAAAGTTTTCACCAACAGTTATTTGCGGTAAGGCTCGTGAAAAGCGAGATAGTCGGTAGTGATCCCAACCGCGCTAACGCTATATAATAATTACAAATAAATGAGGTAATTAACTATTTTGAATTGGCAATCCTTAGTTGATAACCGCCAACGCTTTTTCTGGGTATTACAGATTGCGGGTTGGATCGGTTATGCACTTGTTAACTACATTGGCTCAAAAGTCTTTGAGATGCGCGATATTTATGTATTTGTGATCGTACTCAATGCTTACGCCGGGTGTTTAATGACTGTGCCATTGCGCTATATGTATCGCAAAGCCTGGAATGCATCTCCTTGGGTTTTAATGTTAGTAGTGTTCGGCGCTTCGTACATTACAGGCACTTTATGGGCGGTAATACAAAAATTTAATTTATGGGAGATTTATCGCCATGGTTATCGTCCTACAGAATGGTTTTACTATCTGCAACAAGGCTTAGATTCGGTTTATATTATTCTTTGTTGGAGTGGTTTGTACTTTGGCATTAAATATTATCAACTACTGCAAAGTGAGCGCCAAAAAGCCCTTAAAGCAACAACGATGGCGCATGAAGCACAACTGAAAATGCTACGTTATCAATTAAATCCTCATTTTTTGTTTAATACTCTTAATGCTATATCTACGTTGATTTTGGTAAAAGAGAATAAAGATGCTAATTTAATGGTGTCAAAGTTGAGCGACTTTTTACGTTATACACTCAATACCGATCCGATAAAAAAAGTCCCACTTGAACAAGAGTTGCATGCACTGATGCTTTATCTTGAAATAGAGCGAGTACGATTTGATGAACGGTTGCAAGTGAATGTGCAAATCAGTGATGAAGCAAAAAATGCATTAGTGCCGAGTTTAATATTGCAACCGATCATCGAAAATGCGATTAAATATGCAATAGCTCATCTTAGCGAAGGGGGAGTAATTGATATTAAAGCACAAGTTTTTGCTAATGAACTATTATTGGAAGTAGGCGATAATGGCCCCGGTACTGAATTACTTAATGGCCAATTAGTTAATTCACAAGGGGTAGGGGTGGCAAATACGAAAGACCGCCTGAAAACTTTGTATGAAAATAACTATTCGTTTGTGTTATCACATAATACGCCAAGTGGATTGAAAGTGAATCTGCGCGTTCCGTTTGAGAAGGCTGTGAAGAAATGAGCAAGATTAAGACCCTGATTGTCGATGATGAACCATTAGCCCGTAGAGGGTTAGCGGTAAGATTAGAGGAGTTTGATGATATCGAAGTCATTAAGTTATGTAACTCTGGTCAAGAGGCTATCGATGCATGCCAAGCAGGGAAAATAGATTTAGTTTTTTTAGATATTCAAATGCCTGGAATGAATGGGTTTGAGGTTGCCAGAGCACTCAGTGAAAGTGTCAGAGCGTTACCTGCTATTGTATTCGTAACCGCATTTGATCAGTTCGCAGTCAAAGCATTTGAGATCCATGCTTTAGATTACATCCTTAAACCAGTCGACGACAACAGACTAAAACAGGCGGTAGAAAAAGTGCATACCTACTTGAAGACGCAACAAGACAACGCCCATAAAAAGAAATTGGCGAGTTTTGTAGCTGGAATTACTGGTAATAATTGTGAAGAGATTTTGAAAAAACTGGCAACTGGCGATACATTAACAGATCGCCGTTACCCAGAATCTTTAGCGGTGAAAGAGCAGGGTGAAATAATCCGTGTACCTGTAGCGACAATTCAATGGGTTGATGCCGCTGGTGACTATATGTGTTTACATTGCCAAGATGGTCAAACGCATATTTTACGAAAAACTATGAAAGAACTAGAACAGGAACTTGATCCTCAGCTATTTGTACGTGTCCATCGCAGTGCGATTGTAAATACTAAACAAATTAGCAAGCTTGTAACTCAGGTAAGTGGTGAGTATTTATTAGTGCTTGAGAACGGCCAAGAATTAAAAGTAAGCCGTAGTTATCGCGATAAAGTAAAAGCTGCGTTAGCAAGTTAACTTAGAAACGGGCTCAATAGCTGTTATATAACGAAGTAAATTAAACCATGTGTTTTAAATAAAAAAACGCGAGCCTTGGCTCGCGTTTTTTTATAACTGCGTTAATTAAGCAACAGTAACAATTTTCATAGTATTGGTTGCACCAATCGTTTCCATAGCATCACCATGAGTGATGATCACAGTATCGCCAGATTGTAATGAACCCGCATTCACAAGTGTGTTAAGGGCATCTTTTACCATGTTATCTTTTTCACATTGTGTTGAGTCAAAGAATACCGGGTAAACACCACGATATAATGCTGTTTGACCAAGTGTACTGGCATGACGAGACAATGAATAAATAGGTAAGCCAGAGCTGATACGTGACATCAATTTTGCTGTGCTACCTGATTCAGTTAAAGTAATAATCGCTTTTACTGAATCTAAATGGTTTGCCGCATACATAGCTGACAATGCAATTGATTCTGCATTAGAAGAGAAACGACTATCTAAGCGATGCTTAGAAACGTGAGTTTCTTTTTGTGATTCTGCCCCTAAACAAACGCGCGCCATGGTTGCCACGGTTTCTTCTGGGTAATCGCCTGCCGCTGTTTCAGCTGAAAGCATTACCGCATCAGTGCCATCAAGGACTGCGTTGGCAACATCCATAACTTCTGCACGGGTAGGCATTGGGTTATCGATCATTGATTCCATCATTTGTGTTGCTGTGATCACGGTACGGTTAAGTGAGCGAGCACGACGGATAATGAGTTTTTGTTTACCCATTAAGGCAGCATCACCAATTTCAACACCTAAGTCACCACGAGCAACCATCACCGCATCTGAAGCAAGGATAATATCATCAACTGCTTCTACCGTTTCAACGGCTTCAGCACGCTCAATTTTAGCTAAAAGCTGTGCTTTAGAGCCTGCAGCTTCAGCTAGTGAACGCACATAACGCATATCGTCGCCACTGCGTGGGAATGATACTGCGATATAATCAACATCAATTTCTGCTGCAGTTAATAAATCTTCTTTATCTTTATCAGTGAAGGCTGGAGCAGTTAAACCACCACCTAAGCGGTTGATGCCTTTATTGTTAGATAACACGCCACCAACAGTTACTGTGGTATGCACTAAATGACCTTCAACATTTACTACTGTTAATTGAATTAAACCATCGTTTAAAAGTAGTAAGTCACCAGGGGCAACATCTTGTGGTAATTCTTTATAATCAATACCTACGGCGTTGATATCGCCTAGGCCTTTTTCCATTTTTGCATCAAGAATAAATTTTGCACCAACAGGTAGCGTTACTTTGCCATCTTTAAATGTCGATACACGAATTTTTGGGCCTTGTAGATCGGCTAAAATAGCAATGTGCTTGCCTAGTTTTTTGGCAATGTCACGCACTGCTTGGGCACGGTCTTTGTGATCTTGTGCAATGCCGTGTGAGAAATTCAAACGCACTACGTTTGCACCAGCACGGATTATTTTTTCTAAGTTGTTATCTCGATCGGTTGCAGGTCCAAGGGTCGCGACTATTTTTGTGCGTCTAAGCATCAAATTCTCCTGTAGGCTTACAATGTTGTAAGCAGGTTGACGGTTTTTCGTTATTTATAGGTGTTAGTTTAACTGACACGCATAATACAGTTTTTACTGACAGCAAATAGCGCGTTGACATCAAGGTAACGTGTAAAGCTGTCATTATTTTATACAAAAAAATTATGACCACATTATGACACCGGTGTCAGGTCTCGTCAATGCTCGACTCAGAAATCCATATCAGGAAAATTTATCGCCCCGAGGCAACGGTTGTTTGATATAATCACTGTATCTTGCGTGTTTGTCTTGCGCAAAGCGTTGTATCTGTTGTCTAGGCTCGCAATTTTAAGTGGCTTGGGTATATAATGCGCGCGGTATTATTTCATTTACTAACCAATAGTTGTTACCGAGGAGGACACTAAATGCAAGTTGCATTAGTAGGGTTAGGCGTTATGGGTAAAAATCTTGCTCTCAACTTGATTGAACAAGGGATGACGCTAGTAGCTTATGATAAAAACCCAGACGCGGGCGAAGAGCTATTAAGCTGTGCTAAATTACAAGGCATGGCAGATCGTCTGCACATTGTGTCTGATTTAGGTGATATGGTAAAACGGTTAACGCCGCCTCGCTCAATTTTGTTATTAGTGCCAGCGGGTGAGTTAGTCGATAAAGTTTGCAGCGATTTAGTTGATGCAGGCGTTGATTGTGACGATATTATCGTCGATTGTGGCAATAGTAATTATAAAGACGGTATTACTCGTAAACTAAAATATCAAAATAAATTTGAATTTGCCACTATGGGGATTTCTGGCGGTGCTGAAGGCGCGCGTCATGGTCCTGCGATGATGGCAAGTGGTTCAGAAGGCGGCTGGGAACGCGTTGAGCCATGGTTTGAAAAAGTAGCAGCAAGCTACAAAGGTGAATCGTGTTTTGCCCGTGTTGGTCAATCAGCCAGTGGTCACTTTGTAAAAATGGTGCACAATGGAATTGAATATGCGTTAATGCAACTAATCGCAGAAATGTATCAATTATTACGCTTAGGCACTAACCGCACTCCACATGAAGTTGCAGAGATTTTTAATCAATGGTCTGAAGGCACACTCAATAGCTATTTATTATCTATCTCAAGTCATATTTTATCGTTAGAAACCGATGCGGGTGAAGCGTTGGTTGATTTGATTGATAATAAAGTTGGCGCGAAAGGCACGGGTTTGTGGACGGCACAAAATGCATTAGAACTGGGTATCGCCGTTCCTTCATTGGTTGCAGCTGTGCAAGCGCGTCACTTAACCAATACTGGTGACACACATGCAGCGAAAGAAATGACGTATGCAGCTAAATCAACTTCACAGGTTGAATTAGATTTAGATGAACTTAAAGATGCCTTCTTGTTTGCAAGTTTACTGGCTTATCGTCAAGGCCTTGCGCTGATCAAAGGTGCATCACGTGCACATCAATGGAAAGTCGATTTATCTAAAACACTGCAAACATGGCGTGCTGGTTGTATTATCCGTGCTGATTACTTAGATAACATCGCTGAAGGTGTTGAGTTTATCGACACTTTAGAAAAAGAGTCATTAGCGCTGCGTAAAATAACAGGTCAAGCAATGATGACTGGATTAGCATTTCCGGTACTTAGCTCAACGCAAACGTATTTTGCGACGTTGACGACACCAAGCAATGGTCATCTAGTACAAGCACAGCGAGATTATTTTGGTGAGCATGGCATTAAAACTCATAGTGGTGAGGTATGTCATTTAACTGATTTAGTAGAGATTGACGCGAAAGTACGTTAATTAGGCCAATAAGTTAAAATGAAAGGCACGCTAATTAGCGTGCCTTTTTAGTTTAAAAAAATAGTTTTTATTATAAAGCGCTCAGCTTATCTGCTTAACTCACCACGTAAGTTGTCTTGCATTAAATGGCGAATAGTTTCAATTTCAAGCTTTTGGCTAAATAAGTAGTGTAATTTAGTTAAGCATGCCTCTAAGGTCATATCGTAACCGCTGATCACACCAATGTTAAGTAATGCGTTACCAGTTGCATAGCCGCCCATATTTACATGCCCTTTTAAACACTGGGTTAAATTGATGATAACCATACCGCGCTTACTTGCGCTGGAGAGGATCTCTAAAAAGTCTGGATCTTGTGGTGCATTGCCCACACCAAAGCTCAATAATACGAGGGCTTTGATATTGTCGTTTACCAGACTTTTAACTACAGCATGACTGATCCCTGGATACAAGTATAAAACACCAATAGGTTGCGGCGTGATGTTGGTGACTTGCAGCTCATTTTCAACATACGGGCTCAACTGGCCTTTTAATAATTGAATATTGATACCTGAGAGAGCCAGTGGGTCTAAGTTAGGGGATGCAAAGGCATCAAAGCCATCGGCATGTGCTTTAGTTGCACGATTGCCGCGAAATAATTGATTATTGAAAAATAGACTAACCTCAGCAATCGGATAATTAGCCGCTAAATACATCGCATTAAGTAAATTTACTTGGCCATCAGAGCGCAATTGCGACAGTGGAATTTGCGAGCCTGTCACTATCACTGGCTTTGTTAAGTTTTCAAACATAAAGGACAAAGCAGATGCGGTATACGCCATGGTATCTGTACCATGAAGCACGACAAAGCCATCATAATCTTGGTATTTACTTTTAATATCATCAGCAATTAGTTGCCAATGAGCAGGGGACATGTCTGATGAGTCAATCAGCGGGCAATACTCGTGAATATCGAATAAGGGCATTTCATCACGATTAAATTCGGCATTGTTTTCTACGGTTTGTGTTAAAAAACCTTCAGCGGGAATATAGCCTCGACTCGATTTTTTCATCCCAATCGTACCGCCAGTATATGCGATATAAATACGTTTACGTTTCATAAAAAAAGCCCAGTAAAAAAACTGGGCTTAGTATAACGGTTAGTTGCTGCGATTACAGCCTATACACTATTTATTGCGAAATATTACACACTAAGCAGCGGGCATAAATGCCTTGCGGATCGTTGTAATCTTTTAGACCTTCAACCTCAGTTGTTAATTGCTTAACTAAACCATTGATAGATGCTTGGTTTGAGAGTGCGTTTTGTAGCGTACTTTGTGAGCCAATTAGCGATCTAATCGATGCATTTCCAAAAATATCCTGCATTAATTTCTCTTCCGCTGATAGACTCTGCTTAATGGTTTTAACTTCATAAAAATCAAGCTTAGCCAGTTCAGCTGCCGCTTTGATAGCGTCTTGCTTATTGCCTAATTTGTCAACTAAGCCAAGCTCTTGCGCTTGGCTTGCAATCCAAACACGGCCTTGTGCAATAGAGTCAACTTGCTCAGGGGTCATATTTCGTGCTTCACCAACAACCTCTAAGAAGCGTTGATAAGCATCTTCTACACTTAGTTGAATAACCTGTGCCATTTTTTCATTAAGCGGGCGAGCGATTGATAGACCAGCCATTTCAGTTGTGGCAACGCCATCTGAATAAACACCTAATTTAGCCATGGTGTTTTCAAAGGTCATAAAGTTACCAAATACACCAATTGAGCCGGTAATTGTGCTCGGCGCTGCCCAAATTTCGTTGGCAGCAGAGGCAATCCAGTAGCCGCCAGAAGCTGCTACTGAGCTCATTGAAGCAACCACTGGTTTACCAGCTGCTTTAAGAGCAAGCACTTCAGCACGAATAACTTCAGAGGCAAACATACTGCCACCGCCAGAATCAATACGCAGTACAACCGCTTTTACTTTATCATCTAAGCGTGCTTTACGTAGTAAAGCCGCTGTAGAGTCACCACCAATTTCACCGGCTTTACGTTCGCCGTCAGAGATAGTACCGCGTGCAACCACAACGGCGACTTTTTCTGTCATTGGGTTATCAAACTCAATCGGCGATTTAACTAATGAGAGATATTCTTTAAACGATACTTGGTTAAAGGTTTTGCCTGTTTCTTCAGTGCCTACTAAGGTAATTAATTGTTGACGCACTTGTTGATTGGTTTTTAAAGAATCAACCCATTGATGTTCAAGGGCATATTTACCTGAATCGCCATTAACTGCTTGCATTTTTGCCAGAAACACGTCCATTGTTTCATCAAAGTTTGCTTCATCAAATGGGCGCACAGCGGCAACGTCTTGTTTGTATTCTTTCCACAATGCACCTAGCCATACATTATTAGCTTCTTTTGCTGCATCTGACATATCGTTACGAATAAACGGTTCAACAGCCGATTTAAATGTACCAACACGGAAAATATGCTGAGTGATACCGAGTTTTTCAAGCGCATCTTTAAAATATAACGGGTACATGCCAAAGCCTTGGATCTCTACACCACCATAAGGGTGCATAGATATTTCATCAGCGTGCGCAGCAATGTAATATTGTGCTTGTGAGTAATAATAACCAGAGGCAATTACTTTTTTGCCGCTCGCTTTAAACCGCTCTAACGCTAGAGTGATTTGTTTTAATTTATTTAAATGCGCGCTAGGCATTTTTTGTAAATCCAGCAAGATCACACTAATGCGTTTATCTTCAGTGGCTTGATCAATTACATTGATAATATCATCAAGTAAAATTTCAGCGGGCTCATCGTTGCTCTGTGTTGCGTCATTGATGGCAGATTCAATTGGATCAACGTAAACTTTTTCCTCTACGATTGGACCATTGAGGTTTAACCTGAGCACAGATGTGTCAGCAACATTAATTTCATTGTCATCACTTGTGATTGAAACAATGAAAAGAATAACGAGTAACACAAATAAAAAATTGAGGACTAAACGACGAGAAAAGTTAATTCCTGCCCACAGTCCTTTAAATAGCTTTGCAATCAAAATAAATCCTTAGTCTGGTACAACTTATATCTGTCACCATCTTAGCCCAGAATAAAAATTAATTTAACTGTTAAATCGTAACTAAGTATTTATGAGCGAGGTTTTAACCGTGAGAATGTGAAAATATTAGCTAATTTATCGCTTTTGTTGCTTATTGCTTGCCAATCGAGCAAAATTGGCTAATGTATAGAGGTTAGACCAGTTCATTGGGGCAGAGGATGTTAGAACAACAATTACAATTGAAACACACACAGCTACGTAACCGTTTGGTAATGGGCTCAATGCACACGGGGCTTGAAGAGGGATGGCATAACCGAAAACGACTGCGTGCTTTTTATGAAGCGCGCGCTAAAGGTGGTACTGCGATGCTCATTACGGGGGGTTACAGTCCTAATTTGCGTGGCAAATTAACCCCAATCTCATCGTCTTTTAATAGCTATTATGATGTGTTTAAGCACCGTGCATACACTGATGTTGTCCATCAACACGGCGGTAAGATTTGCTTACAATTATTACATGCTGGACGTTATGCGTATCATCCATTTAATCAAGCACCAAGTGCAATTAAAGCACCTATTAACCCATATCAACCCAAAGCAATGTCGCTCAGTGCAATAAAAAAAACCATCAAAGACTTTGCTCATTCCGCCTATTTAGCACAAAAAGCTGGCTACGATGGCGTTGAAGTGATGGGCTCAGAAGGTTATTTGATTAATGAGTTTATGGCACCGCATACCAATAAACGCTCAGATGAATACGGTGGAAGTTTAGAAAACCGTATGCGTTTAGCGTTAGAGATAGTCAAAGCTGTACGTGCCAAAGTAAATAAAGAATTTTTAATTATCTTTCGATTATCGGTGATGGATTTAATTCCGAATGGGTCAACACCTGAAGAGGTTACGATCCAGGCCAAAGCATTAGAGCAGGCTGGAGTTGATATTTTAAATACTGGCATAGGCTGGCATGAAGCACGAGTACCTACCATTGCGAGTATGGTGCCAGCAGGTGCATTTAAAGAAGCTTCAAAACGTTTAAAAGAAGTGGTATCGGTTCCTGTCATTGCTGTAAATCGTATTAATACTCCTGAGATTGCCAATGAAATTTTAACTGCAGGGGATGCCGATCTGATTTCGATGGCACGACCACTATTAGCCGATCCAGAATTTTTTAATAAATACCAAGCACAACAAAGTAAACACATTAATATTTGTATCGGCTGTAATCAGGGCTGTTTAGATCATGTATTTAAAGGTAAACGAGCAACATGCTTAGTGAATCCTCAAGCGGGGTTTGAGCTAGATTATCCTCTTGAGCTGACCAACAAGGCTAAAAATGTGTTGGTTGTAGGTGCTGGGCCTGCGGGCTTATCTGCCAGTTGTTACTTAGCGCAAAAAGGTCATACGGTAACGCTGATTGATAAAAATACAGATATGGGCGGCCAATTTAATTTAGCGATGCGAATTCCTGGTAAAGAAGATTTCAATCATACCTTGCGTTATTTTATTAATGAACTTGAACGTCTGAAGGTCACGGTAACACTCAATACTCCTTTTACCGATAAAATGCTTGAGCAATACGATGACGTGGTGTTTGCAACGGGTGTGCGCCCGCGTGAGGCAAACTTTACCTGCGCGGATAATAAACGTGTTTTTTCATACGATGAAGTTATTCGAGGCGAAGTTGAATTAGGGCAATCGATTGCAATTTTAGGTGCCGGCGGCATTGGCTTTGATATGGTTGCTTTTTTAAGTGAACATAAAGACCAAAGTATTGCTGATTTTAAATCGCAGTGGGGAATTGAGTGTCAGCCAAGTCCAGATAAAGATAATCGTCAATTGTTTATGCTAAAACGCAGCGCCGGGCGTTTTGGCAGTGAGCTTGGTAAAACAACGGGCTGGATACATCGTCAAGTTGCAAAGCAACATGGTGTAAAACAGATCGCTGATTGTCAGTATCATCATTTTGATCAGCAAGGTCTAAAGATTACTGTGGCAGGAGAGGAGCAGGTGCTACCTGTTGATACAGTGATCGCTTGTATCGGGCAAGTCTCTAATAACGAATTAATGTCGGGGTTAATCGATAATCCTAAAGTACATGTAATTGGCGGGGCCAAATTAGCATCAGCAATTGATGCAAAACGAGCTATTTATGAAGCGCTTCAGGTCGCGCGTAAAATTTAACTGAAATAAACTTTTAATCGTAGCGGTCTTTGTTTAATACATTACAAAAGACTAGACTGCTACGATGAATACATTGATCACACTATATAAAACTTCCCTCCAAAAAATAGCCATTTTTGATGGTATCCCTGCTTTACTATTTAGACTGATACTGGCGCCAGTTATGATCATCGCAGGTTATAACAAGCTAAATATCAGTGGTAATGGTAATGGGTTTTTTGAATTCTTTTTAGCTTCTCCAGATGTTGTTGCTTGGTTTGGTAACCCAGACTGGGGCTTAGGCTTACCTTTTCCTGATTTACTGGCTTTTTTAGCTGGCTGGAGTGAATTTCTCGGTGGCTGGCTGCTCTTAGTTGGTTTATTAACCCGTCTGGTTAGCATACCGCTGATGTTTACTATGGTCGTTGCCGCAACCTCTGTACATTGGCACAATGGCTGGTTTGCGATTGCGCCGACAGATCCAGATACCAGTGCTGCACAAGTACTTGATTGGTTGGCGATCCCCGGTGCAAAAGAAAGTTTAGATAATTCTCGTGAAGTAAAAGAACGTATTGAGAAAATTCGAGGACTTGTACAAGAACATGGTTTCCCAGATTACCTTTATGAAAAGGGTAAACCGTCGATTTTGAATAATGGCATTGAGTTTTCAGCAATTTATTTTGCGATGTTATTGAGTTTATTTTTTACCGGCGGTGGGCGTTTTGTTAGCCTTGATCACTGGTTACGGAAAAGATTCGAATAATCTAAATCTCTACCTGTCAGTTTGCGACGCCCGTCGCAAACTTTCTAACTTTCAAACTTTCTCAGCAATCCCTATCAATGCTATGCTAGTTTCTTTTTTAATTAGAGAATCGCTATGGACGCTATTGAGCTTTTATTGACTCGTCAGTCAGATCCTCGACTGATTGCACCAGCCCCAAACAACAGTCAACTTGATATTATTAAACAAGCAGCGCTTCGTGTGCCTGATCATGGTTGCCTTGCGCCTTGGCAATTTATTGTTGTTGCAGAAGATGCGCGAGAACGACTCGGCGAAATTTATTATCAAAGTGCAGTTGCAGAACAACAAGATGAAAAAGTAATTAATCGTGCCAAAGAGTTACCGCTGCGTGCACCGATGATAATCATTGCCATTGCCAAATATCAAGCGCACCCAAAAGTGCCGCGCATCGAACAAGTACAAAGTGCTGGTTGTGCTGTGTTAGCTATGCAACAAGCAGCTTTTGCGCAAGGACTGGGTGGTGTCTGGCGTACTGGTTACTTTGCGCAAAGTGAGGCGGTAAAAGCGGCGTTAAAGCTTGATAATGAAGATGAGATTGTCGGTTACCTGTATTTAGGCACTCCAGAAGTGGACTGTAAAAAGGCTGTTCGTCATAGCCCAGAACACTTTTTCACAAACTTATAGTTGCCAAAACGTAATTAATTGGAACTTTGTCGTGTTATTTCAGTCAGAGTGCATTAAGGCTACCTTTGTTATTATCTTTAGGTAGCTTGGCTGTCTGAAGCGCTTGGATGCAATAACCCTCAATACAATGGTTTGTTATTTTTCTGCAGTTTGTTAATGTATGGAGTGTCTTAATTAGAATAACAACAAGAAGACGAGGATAATGGGAAATTTATTTTTACGTGAAAAAGAAAAATGGTTAACGTGGTCCTTATGGGGTTTTGTTGGTGCGGCTATCACTCTTTACACAGCATTTAGTACACAGACTCCTCATTTAATAGCGATCTCATCAACTGCTATTGTGGTTATCTTAGCGTGGTGGATGCAACGCACAAGACGATTTGATTTTGGTAGAGCGTTTAAAGTGTGTTGTTACGTGTTGTTTGTGAGTATTTTACCCGCTTTTGTATTGGTGCTTGTACCAAGTGATGATCTAAACCGTTTTGATTTAATCTTTCAGAGCTTAAGTTTTGTAACTTTTAGCTTATTAGTCTGCTTACTGTGTTCGTGGGTCGCGAAACGTCCAAAACAGTATTATTGATGTATTTTTAAGCGCTTTGAGTAATTGTAACGATTAATTTGAACTTTTTTACTTTTAGGGCTTTACAACAAGGCGGCTAACCCCTATTATCCGCGCCGTACGGAGAGATGGCAGAGTGGTCGAATGCACCGGTCTTGAAAACCGGCAGGGGTTTATAGCCCCTCTAGGGTTCAAATCCCTATCTCTCCACCATATTTAAAAAGCCGCCTTATGGGCGGCTTTTTGCTATCTGGAGTTTAAGATGTCACAGCAAAATCAATTAAACACCACTCAACGGGTGCTAAAACACGTACTGTTATGGTCGGTGTTTGGCTACTGTTATCACAGTGCTATTAACTTACTCGTTAAAATGGCGATGGATGCACAACCAGAGCATGTATTGCTCACAGCTATGCTTTACTGCCTAGGCTTTAATCTATTAGCTGGGCATTTAATTACTAAATATGATAAATACTGGCCAGAAATTGCGGCAATATTTATTGGTTGTATCGGTTTATTAGTCGTGCCGGTGCTATTAGTTGGTACGCAGGCATTACTGAGTCGTCCATTACTTGCTGGTATTTTAATCAGCTTGCCAATCTTGACTTTTGCTGTGCGCTTAATAAAGCGAAAACTCACTAAAAACTAGCTCTAAAGAAGCCCAAAAGGGCTTTTTTTTATGATAGCATAGGCGCGTCTTTTAACTGATACCAGCGTTATTAAGCTTGGTATAAACAAAACGTGAAACATATTATGTCAGATAATTTTACTACAGATGCTGAAAAAGCAAGTTACGGTATTGGCCTACAGATGGGTGAGCAACTTAAAGCTAACCCTTTCGAAGGTTTAAACTTAAATTCAGTATTTGCAGGCATGAAAGATGCGTATGTGGGCGGCGATTTCCAAGTTGAGATCCCTGAGATCCAAGCTGCATTCGAAAAAATCAACACTGAAATCCAAGCACGTCGTGAAGAAGAAGCGAAAGTACTTGCAGCTGAAGGCATTGCATTCTTAGAAGAAAATGCAAAACGTGCTGAAATCACAGTGACTGAGTCTGGTCTTCAATATGAAGTACTAGCAACAGGTGAAGGCAACAAGCCAACTGCTGAGTCAACAGTGCGTGTTGATTATCACGGTACACTTATCAACGGTACTGTATTTGACAGCTCTTATGAGCGTGGTCAACCTGCTGAGTTTCCAGTTGGTGGCGTGATCAAAGGCTGGACTGAAGCATTACAAATGATGCCTGAAGGCACCAAATGGCGTATCTATGTTCCTCATGAGCTTGCTTATGGAGAACGTGGTGCCGGTGCTGCAATTGCACCATTCTCAACACTGGTATTTGACGTTGAGCTACACGAAATTCTTTAATTAGAAATTGAGTAATAAAAAGCCGCGCTAATAACTATTAGCGCGGCTTTTTTATGGTTATTTACTGAGATCAGAAATAACCACGTAGACCAATTCTAAAGTTACGCCCAGGAAGTGGCGCTTCATCTTTAATAAATGAACTATGTACAAAACCCAGTTCATCCGTAATATTATCAACGTTGATATAAAACTGTGTATCTACCGGACCGACACTTAATTGATAATTTGCTTGCGCATCAAACAGTGTATAGCCATCAGTTGCGGTTTCATAAGCCGTAATATCACGTTGTTCAAAGTAGTGTGTGCCAGTTAAGCTGAACTGCCAATCACTGATATTATACTGAAATTCTGAACCTAACTTATTTGCCGGAATACGCGGTAAATACCCTTCATCAGCAAGTTTTGCAGTGGTTGAGTCACCAAATACTTTTACCATCGCATTTGAATTTAATTGATAATGTGCATCAAATTCAATGCCGTATAATTTCGCATCTTTACTGACAAATTGATAAACAGCCATACCATCATCGTGGCCAGGCTCTGCAGCTTCAAGGCCGTGCTCTTCATCAAACATTAACCCCGTGTTTTGCTGATAGTAAAAATTGGCAATGTCGTTATAGAAAAAGTTAACCGTATAACCAAAATCGCCACTAAAGCGTCTAAAGCCAAAATCAATATTGGTTGATGTTTCTTGTTTGATATTTTCAGGTTCGAAGTGAATTTCACCGTCTTCTATCGCGTAGCCTAAACCAAGCTCATAGGTGCCAGTTGCAATATGGACACCATTTGATAATAGCTCGGCTGATAACGGTGCGCGTTCAGAGTGTGACACGCTCAGCGCAATACTTTGTCCGGGTGTATATTGCCAAATAGCGCCTGCTGAAGCGCTCAGATTAGTAAAGCTTTTACTGTAAGGCGTTATTTCATTGGCGTGTTCATCAGTATGATCATCTTCATGGTCATGGTCATGCGCAGCAGCACCGACATTACTATCAATATTATAATCTTCAATACGCGCACCTAATTCTAATGTCACGTTGCCAAACTGTTTTTCTTCGAGGATAAATAATGCATGAGTAGTCGTTTTGCTAGCGGGTGTGAAGGCTTCTTCACCATCGGCATCATAATCAGATTCACTAAAATGATAACCAGCCATACCATGCCAATTACCTAACTTATGCTCGATATTTAAACGTGCTTCAGTGGTTTCATTACTAAAGATAGTACCGATCGCGCCATCTTCAATTTCAGCATGGCGATAATCAGTATAACCTAGACGTAAATTAATAGTTTCAATCCAGTTGTTGTGTAATGCATAGCTCATCAAACCTTGCCAGCGATCTTGTTCTACACGCGCATAAACGGCTTCTTCTTCGCCTTCATCATGGTCGTGTTCGTGTTCGTGTTCGTGATCATGGCCATGTTCATGGCTATGTGCTGGAATACCGTAGTCGGTTTCAATACGGCCATAAGAAACACCCAGCGTTAAATGCTCACCTACATAGCTGGTACCAAAGTTAACGGTTTGGCTATCAATAAAGGTATTTTTTACCGAGGTGGCTGTTTCATGCTCTTCTTCGTCATGACCCTCATGATCTTCGTGCTCTTCTTCAGGTAAGTTAAAACGCGGAGTTTGGTAGTCATCACCAGTGCGTTTGGTACCGTCAAAATGGAAGTTAAAGTTGTTATGGCCCGTCTCAAGCTTGGCAGCATAGGTGTTGGCATTTGAAACCGTGTCATGGCTGTATTCAACAGCCCCAGTTAACTGCTCGATATTATCAGTTGGAATGCGGTTATCTACTACGTTAACTACGCCACCAATCGCGCCTGAGCCATAAAGTAGCGTAGCTGGGCCACGCAAAACTTCAATCTGTTCTGCAGCTAGGCTGTCATTCGATGTTGCGTGATCTGGGCCAATACGTGACGCATCGCTGCTGTCTAAGCCATTTTGGGTGATTTTAACGCGAGGGCCATCTAGGCCACGGATTATAGGGCTAGATGAAACAGGGCCAAAATAGCTGGCATTAACACCCGGAAGGCCTTTGAGCGTTTCGCCTAACGTGGGTTTTGCTTTATTGCGCAGTTCATCACCACTGAGTACACTCACTGGTGAAATCATCTCTAAGCTATTTTTATGCAGGGCAGAGGCATACACAACGACAGATTCAACTGACGTAGGTACAAGCGTGATATTTAGAGCAGAACTGGTTTCAGTTACTTGAACTCTAGCATCAACAAAATTATTTTTACTAATATGTAATTGGCTATTAGCATCAATATTAATACTAAATCGGCCATTCTCGTCAGTTTTAATTGACTGTGCTTTACCGTGTACGTGCACATCGGCATAGCTGAGTGGTTGCTTGTTATTGTCAAAAACTTGCCCAGTTACCAGCGCAGCATGAGCAGAAAAAGAGCTTAAAGCAGTGATAATTGCAGTTGATATTAATGAATGTCGGATCATGGTTACTACGTTGTTGCTATTATGTTGTGATATAATATAACACCATCATTTGTGCTGATCAATAATGTTATACCATAACTTTTAAAATAAACGTGCTTATATCAGATTGGGCTATACTCAATAGGAGTAACGGCGAGACTGGTGAATATTATGTCTGATAAAACACGTATTTTTAAAGCGCGATTTAGCATAGCTGATCTGCGTCATCAGCGTAATCACAAAGAAATTTTTACCACAGCGTTGACTAAAAATGAAACACTGGAGCATTTTGTTTTAAAGCTGTTAGGCTATTGTATTTTATCTTATGACAGCCATGCAGTGCTTAATAAACTTGCTGATAAACTACAGCCAGATGTAGGAATTCAAGCGTTGGATGAACATTATAAAACCTGGTTAAGTGTTGATAAACCTGACCTTGATGAATTAGTTAAGATCGCTAAGCAAGTGGATGAATTATTAATTTTAACAACGGGCAATAGTGAATGGTTGACGCAATCTCAGTCACGCTTAAAGTTATTTGATAATAGCCATATTATTGAGATTGACCAGCAGTTTATTGATGATATTCAGGTGGATTTAACCCGCAGTTTAAATTGGGATGTAACCATAGATGAAAGTAGTTTAATGATCAGTGATAAAATACATTGCTATGAAACAAAGCAGTTTGACTGGCATTAACAAATTACTTCAAATTGAGAGTGATATTGCCATCGGGTTTACAGCAGCACAGCAGTACTTCTCCATCACGTACAAAGGCGAGTGGTTCTTCGTTATAGGTGACTTGCCCTGCTACTAGGGTTGCTCTACAGGCACCACAATATCCTTCTCTACACTGAAAAGGAATTTCATATTGCTGTTGTTCTAGGCAGTCTAAAAGGGAATGACAGCCAGTGTCAAAATCTACACACTGGCTATTATCTGCAAAGTGGATCTTTGCAGTTTTGTTGCTGGTCATTAGAGATCGAAGTCACCGAAATCAGAGGCATTAACTTGAGAGTCAATTTGGCCTACAAGGTATGAGCTGATCTCCGCTTCTTGTGGAGCAACTTGTACATTGTCTGACACTAACCATGAATTGATCCATGGGATAGGGTTACTGCTGGTTTTAAACTGTGTTGGTAAACCAACTGCAGTCATACGAGCATTAGTAATGTACTCAACGTATTGGCATAAAATATCTTTGTTTAAGCCAATCATTGAACCATCTTTAAACAGGTATTCAGCCCATTCTTTTTCTTGTTCAGCAGCATCAACAAACATCTTGATCGCTTCATCACGACACTGGGCTGCTACGATAGCCATTTCAGGATCGTCTTTACCATCTTGCATAATATTCAAAATATGCTGAGTACCAGAAAGATGAAGCGCTTCATCACGGGCGATCAGCTTAATAATTTTAGCGTTACCTTCCATTAATTCTCGCTCTGCAAACGCAAATGAACAGGCAAAACTGACATAAAAACGGATCGCTTCTAAGATATTCACTGACATCATTGCAAGGTATAAAAGCTTTTTAAGTTCAAATAAACTGATATGAACTGTTTCGCCATTAAGTTCATGTTTACCTTCACCGTATAAGTTATACACAGCCACTTTATTAATTAATTCATCGTAATATTTAGTTACGGCATCAGCACGTTCACTGATCTTTTCGTTACTAACGATATCATCAAAAATAAGCTCAGGGGCTTGGGTAACGTTACGAATAATATGTGTATATGAACGGCTATGGATTGTTTCACTAAATGCCCATGTTTCAATCCAGGTCTCAAGTTCTGGGATCGACACAATTGGCAGTAACGCAACATTAGGCGAGCGACCTTGCACACTATCAAGTAAGGTTTGATATTTTAAGTTACTTAAAAATATATGTTTTTCGTGATCAGGTAAGGCCTGAAAATCTAACCGATCTTTACTTACATCGACTTCTTCAGGACGCCAAAAAAACGATAGTTGTTTTTCAATTAGCTTTTCGAAAATAGGGTACTTCTGTTGATCATAACGCGATACGTTAACGGTTTGGCCGAAAAACATCGGTTCTTGTAGTTGGTTATTATGGTTTCGGCTAAAAGTAGTATAAGACATAAGATCACTCAAAAAACGAACAGGGCAAAGCGGGCGTATAGCCCGCTTCCAATTTATATTTATTACCGATTAGATTTTACACGCACCGCCTGCACAATCATCATCTTCCACTTCTGGTGTATCTTCTTGCATATCAGATGCACCATCACGGGTGTTATGGTAGTAAAGGGTTTTAACGCCAAGTTTGTAAGCACCCAGTAAATCTTGTAATAAGACCTTCATTGGTACTTTACCACCTTCAAACTTATTTGGATCGTAGTTAGTATTGGCAGAAATTGTTTGGTCAACAAACTTTTGCATAATACCCACTAATTCTAAATAACCTTTATTTGATGGGATATCCCATAATAATTCATAATTATTTTTAAGGCGTTCATACTCAGGTACAACTTGTTTTAAAATACCATCTTTACTGGCTTTAACACTGATATGACCACGTGGTGGTTCAATACCATTAGTTGCATTTGAAATTTGCGACGATGTCTCAGATGGCATCAACGCAGATAACGTTGAGTTACGCATACCATGCTCTTTAATATTGGCACGTAATGTATCCCAATCTAAATGCAATGGTTCATCACAAATTTTATCCAAATCACGTTTGTACGTATCGGTTGGCATAATACCTTGCGAATACGTTGTTTCGTTAAATTTAGGACATGCACCACGTTCTTTAGCCAGTTCATTTGAGGCTTTCATCAGGTAATACTGAATTGCTTCAAATGTTTTGTGAGTCAATGCATTGGCACTGCCATCAGAATAACGTTTGCCATTTTTAGCAAGGTAATATGCGTAGTTGATTACGCCTATTCCGAGTGTACGACGGCCCATAGTTGCATTATGTGCTGCTGGCACCGGGTAGTCTTGGAAATCCAGTAAGTTATCAAGTGCACGTACCGCAAGTTCTGCAAGCTCTTCAAGTTCATCCAGTGACTCAATCGCACCTAAGTTAAAGGCCGACAGCGTACACAGTGCAATTTCACCTTCTTCATCATTAACATTGTTAAGTGGTTTAGTTGGCAATGCAATTTCTAAACATAAGTTAGATTGGCGAATTGGTGCCACTTTAGCAATGAACGGGCTGTGTGTATTACAGTGGTCAACGTTTTGTAAATAGATGCGTCCAGTGCTAGCACGCTCTTGTGCAAACATTGAAAACAGCTCAATAGCTTTAATACGTTTTTTACGAATTGACTCGTCTTGTTCATATTGTACGTAAAGACGATCAAATTCATCTTGATCTTCAAAAAATGCATCATATAAACCAGGCACATCAGACGGGCTGAATAATGTGATGTAATCATCTTTGATCAAACGTGAGTACATTAGTTTATTAAACTGTACACCGTAATCTAAGTGACGAACGCGGTTATCATCAACACCACGGTTGTTTTTAAGCACTAATAAGTTTTCAACTTCTAGATGCCAAAGTGGATAGAACAGGGTTGCTGCGCCACCACGGACACCACCTTGCGAACAACTTTTAACAGCCGTTTGAAAGTGCTTATAAAACGGGATACAACCGGTGTGGTATGCTTCACCATTGCGAATAGGGCTACCTAGTGCGCGAATACGACCAGCATTAATACCAATACCTGCACGTTGCGATACGTATTTTACAATCGCTGATGAGGTTGCATTAATTGAATCTAGGCTGTCACCGCATTCAATCAGTACACATGAACTGAATTGACGCGTAGGGGTACGAACTCCCGCCATAATAGGCGTAGGTAATGAAATTTTGAACAATGACACCGCATCGTAAAAACGCTTTATGTAGTCTAAACGCGTTTCTTTTGGGTAATCAGAGAACAAGCTGGCTGCAACTAAAATATATAAAAACTGTGCGCTTTCATAAATTTCACCCGTAACACGGTTTTGTACTAAATATTTACCTTCAAGCTGTTTAACAGCAGCATAGCTGAAGTTTAAATCACGTCCATGATCAAGGTATTCATCCAGTTGATCAATTTCTTGCTCTGTGTAGTCAGCTAGTAAGTGTGCATCGTAACGCTTATCTTCAACTAACTTAACGATATGATCATACAAGCGCGGTGGCTCAAATTGACCATAGGCTTTTTTACGCAAATGGAATACAGCTAAGCGGGCTGATAAATATTGATAATCAGGCGACTCTTTAGAGATCTGATCAGCGGCCGCTTTGATGATGGTTTCATGGATGTCTTCAGTACGAATACCATCATAAAACTGGATGTGCGATTTCAGCTCAACTTGTGAGACAGACACATTATTTAGACCTTCGGCGGCCCAAGCAATAACGCGATGGATCTTATCTAAATCAAGTGACTCTTTACGGCCGTCACGTTTGCTTACAGATAGCTGTTGGTTCATAGTTTTGCCTGTATTCCTTGGGATATAATATTTTTTAGTGACACATTTTTCTTAAAATAAATTTTTTATTGCAATAAAATTGTATTAGCGCGAATTTAATTGAATAACATTTAGCCACAACATCTGGTGTTCATCAAATTCTAGATCACAAGATAGTGTGGTATGCGATCATTTGCAAGGGGCATAAACGCCCCTAATTGTGGATAACGTTGGGATAACACGCTTGTGTTAGTAGCCATTAACCTTTGACCATCTGATTAAAATGAAATTTATAAAAATCAACTGATGATCGATTAAATTTACGCATTTTAAAAATAAATTTTGGCTGCTTTTTTTATCAACAAACAATGTGCAAAAAGTAACACGATCACAATATGTAGTGGTTAAAATTTAACATGGCACTATATATGGTTAAATGCATCAATAGGTGATTGCCAATTAAAATCGGCTTGCCAACTCAATGCTTCAGCTTCACTAGGGATGTAGCCCCACAACGCAGCAGCGCTGTGCATGTTTGCAGCCTTGGCTGCAATTATGTCACGCTGCGCATCACCGATATACAAACAACGATTCGGATCAACATCTAACAGTTGGGCTGTATGCAGTAAAGGTAAAGGAGATGGTTTAGCGATATCGAGGGTGTCACCACTGACAATTGCTTGTGCATCTTTGAGTTCAGCAATTGCAGCAACTAATGGAATAGTCAAAAACTCAGGTTTATTAGTCATGATCCCCCATTTGATCTGTTGTTGATCAAGTGCGATCAATAATTGTGCAATTCCAGTAAAGCATTGACTATGGGTGGCAATATTATCTGCGTAGGCAGTTAATAGCTGCTGGCGTAAGTCAGCTTGATTTGGGTGATCGTGCCATTGCTGACCAAATCCAGCTGCAAGCAGCGCCATTGCACCGTTAGAAGCTGCAGGGCGATATATATCAGCGGTTACTGATGGTTGGTTATGATCAGCGAGTACGTAATTTAGCGCAGCCCCTAAATCATCTGCGGTATCGAGTAATGTACCGTCTAAATCAAAAATAAAGGCGTCGTAATCAATTGCGGGGGTTGCTGTGTTAAAACCAGCCATTACGCTAGTTTCTCAAAATGCAGAATATAATTAACGCTTACATCGGTATTTAAGCTGTACTGCTTTGATAAAGGGTTATAACTCAATCCCGCACTAGCACGTACTTTGAGGCCTGCTTGTTCTGCCCATGCAATGAGTTGTGCTGGTTTGATAAACTTTTTGTGATCATGGGTTCCATCAGGCACCATCTTCAATAATTTTTCCGCCCCGATAATTGCGTACAAATATGCTTTTGGGGTTTTGTTTAATGTAGAGAAAAATACATCAGCACCAGGTTTCGCTAATTCTGCTACTGCATGAATGATAGATGCAGGGTCTGGCACATGCTCTAACATTTCCATACAAGTAATAGTATCAAAGCGGGCAGGGTGTTCGCTGGCATACTGTTCGGCAGGTATTTTTATATAGTCAACGTTTACACCGGTTTCTAAACTGTGCAGTTTCGCAACGGTTAACGGCTCTTGACCCATATCAATACCAGTCACATGTGCGCCCATTCGCGCCATACTTTCACTCAATATACCGCCACCACAGCCGACATCGAGTGTTTCTTTGTCGAATAAGCCTTTGGCCTTGTCGGCAATAAAATCTAATCTTAATGGATTAATTTCATGAAGGGGTTTAAATTCGCCTTCACGATCCCACCAACGCTCAGCGATGGCTTCAAACTTTGCAATTTCTGCATTATCTACATTCTGATGTTCGGTCATAAAAAACTTCCTCGTCAATCTCAGGCCATTATATAGGGGTAAATTAATAAATCGCAAAGATTTAGCGCCTGTAAATCTAAATTAATTGTGGTAGCATGACTTGGTAATAATAACTAAATCCCCGCAAGCGCCCATATGTGGCACTTTCGTGGGTCAATACTGAAGGAATGTGATATCAAATGACTGATTTCGCCAATGAAATTCTGCCAGTCAATATTGAAGACGAGTTAAAAAACTCCTATTTAGATTACGCAATGAGCGTAATTGTAGGACGAGCACTACCAGACGTACGTGATGGTTTAAAACCTGTTCACCGCCGCGTTTTGTTTGCTATGAACGAGCTTAATAATGATTGGAATAAGCCTTACAAAAAATCAGCCCGTGTGGTTGGTGATGTAATTGGTAAATACCATCCCCATGGCGACAGTGCGGTGTATGACACAATCGTACGTATGGCCCAGCCATTCTCTTTACGTTATATGTTAGTTGACGGCCAAGGTAACTTTGGTTCAGTTGATGGTGACTCAGCAGCAGCAATGCGTTATACCGAAGTCCGTATGGCGAAAATGTCTCATGAGCTTTTGGCTGATCTTGAAAAAGAGACTGTTGATTTTGTACCTAACTATGATGGTACAGAGCAAATTCCTGACGTATTACCGACCAAAGTTCCTAACTTATTAGTGAACGGTTCATCGGGTATTGCGGTAGGTATGGCGACGAACATTCCTCCTCATAACTTAACTGAAGTTGTGAATGGCTGTTTAGCACTTATTCAAAACCCTGAATTAACCATTCATGAACTAATGGATTATATTCCGGGCCCAGATTTTCCAACTGCGGCAATTATCAACGGTAAAAAAGGCATTGAACAAGCCTATTTAACTGGCCGTGGCAAAGTGTACATGCGTGCACGTGCGGAAATTGAAGTTGACGAAAAAACCCATCGTGAAACGATCATCGTTCACGAGATCCCTTATCAAGTAAATAAAGCCCGCTTAATCGAAAAGATTGCTGAGCTTGTTAAAGATAAGAAGATTGAAGGCATTAGTGCATTACGTGATGAATCAGATAAAGACGGTATGCGTATCGTTATCGAGATCAAACGTGGTGACGTAGGCGAAGTGATCTTAAACAACCTTTATGCACAAACTCAGTTACAAACTGTGTTTGGTATGAACATGGTTGCGTTGATCAATAACCAGCCTAAGTGTTTCAACTTAAAGGAAATGCTTGAAGAATTCATCATTCACCGTCGTGAAGTAGTGACCCGTCGTACGGTATTTGACCTACGTAAAGCCCGCGATCGTGCACACATGCTTGAAGGCTTAGCAATTGCACTTGCTAACATTGACCCAATTATCGAGCTTATTCGTAACTCACCAACGCCAGCTGAAGCTAAAGTAGCACTTGCTAGCCGTCCGTGGGAATTAGGTAATGTGAAAGCCATGCTTGAAAAAGCCGGTGAGGCAAATGTTGCCCGTCCAGATTGGTTAGCGGATGACTTAGGCATTCGTGATGGTCAGTATTATATTTCTGAGCAACAAGCCCAAGCAATTCTAGATTTACGCTTACACAAGCTTACTGGTCTTGAACATGAAAAGATTCTAAGCGAATACCAAACGTTATTAGATTTAATTGCCGAGCTTTTATATATTCTTGCTAATCCTGAGCGTTTAATGGAAGTTATTCGCGATGAGTTAGTTGAAATTAAAGAGCAATACGGCGACGAACGTCGTACTGAAATTAATGCTGCGGCTCATGATATTAGTCTTGAAGACTTGATCACAGAAGAAGACGTAGTAGTAACCCTATCTCACGAAGGGTATGTGAAGTATCAGCCATTGTCTGATTACGAAGCACAGCGCCGTGGTGGTAAAGGTAAATCAGCAACCAAGATGAAAGATGAAGATTTCATTGAACGTCTACTAGTTGCTAATACTCACGACACGATTCTTTGTTTCTCAACGGCGGGTCGCTTATATTGGCTTAAAGTGTATCAATTACCACTTGCCAGTCGTGCAGCCCGTGGTAAGCCAATTGTAAACTTATTGCCGCTTGAAGCAGACGAACGTATTACGGCTATCTTGCCAGTACGTGAGTATGAAGAAAATAAATACATCTTTATGGCAACTGCATTTGGTACCGTGAAGAAAACACCATTGACTGCGTATAGCCGTCAACGTGCTAGCGGTATTATTGCCGTTAACTTAAACGACGGTGATAGCTTGATTGGTGTCGATATCACTGATGGTAGCAACGAAATCATGTTGTTTACTGATGCTGGTAAAGTTGTTCGCTTTAAAGAAGCCGAAGAATCACCTGTTTTAGATGAAAACGGCAACCCAGTACTTGATGAAAACGGTAACCCGGAAATCAAGTTCAAGGGTGTTCGTCAGATGGGCCGAACTGCAACAGGTGTTCGTGGTATTAAGATGGCTGAAGGCCAACGTGTTGTATCATTAATTGTACCTAAGACGAATGGTGCTATCTTAACCGTGACAGAAAACGGCTACGGTAAGCGTACATTGCTCAGTGACTACCCTGCTAAGAGTCGTGCGACTCAAGGTGTGGTATCAATCAAAGTAAGTGAGCGTAACGGTGCTGTAGTTGGTGCTGTACAAGTTGACGATAACGATGAAATCATGATTATCTCTAATAGAGGTACTCTGGTGCGAACTCGCGTTAATGAAGTTTCTACCGTTGGGCGAAATACCCAAGGTGTTATTTTGATAAGAACTATTGACGAAGAGCAAGTAGTTGGTTTACAACGTATCGAAGAGATCGAAATCGATGAGCTTAACGCTATTATCGAAGGTGAAAGCGTTGAACTAGTCGACACTGTTAATGATGACGCTGGGGATAATCCTCCAGAGGCATAACATTAATCATTAAAGCGGCTTCGGCCGCTTTTTTTTACTATAAAAATCAAAAAAATTAATTGTTAAAATTAGCAATTAAAAACAATTGTTAAATTACTGGAATGAGGAAAGGTAATGAGTATATATAATTTTTGTGCTGGGCCTGCAATGTTACCGCCAGCTGTGATGGAAAAAGCACAAAAAGAATTTCTTGATTGGCAAGATTTAGGTGTATCGGTGATGGAGATCAGTCACCGTAGTAAAGAATTTTTAGCATTAACGGCACAATGTGAAGCAAGCTTACGCCGGTTAATGAATATCAGCGATGAATTTGAAGTGCTGTTTATGCATGGCGGTGGTCGAGGCCAATTTGCTGCAGTGCCACTGAACCTGCACCAAGCAGGTAAAGACGCCGTATATTGTGAAAATGGTGTGTGGTCTAAAGGTGCGGTTGACGAAGCGGTTAAATTTACTACCGTCACTGAGCTTGATGTCCGTAATGACACAAATGAGCAATTTTCTATCAAACCAGTTAGTGAGTGGCAATTTCCAGCCGATCCTTCATACATCCACTATTGCCCAAATGAAACCATTGATGGCATTGAAGTGTTTGATGTACCAAGTCACCCAACAGCGCCGATCGTTGCAGACATGTCATCAACTATTTTATCGCGTGAATTTGATGTTGATCAGTTTGATTTAATTTACGCTGGTGCACAAAAGAATATTGGTCCATCAGGCCTTGCCATTGTGATTATTCGTAAAACGTTGCTTGAGCGTGAAGGGGTTGCAAAGCCAGGTATATTTGATTACGCACTCGAAGTAAAACAAGGCAGCATGTATAACACGCCACCTACGTTTGCTTGGTATTTAGCGGCAGAAGTATTTGACTGGCTTGAGCAAAACGGTGGTGTTAAAGCCATGGAACAGCAAAATATAGCAAAAGCCGAACTGCTGTATGGCTTTATTGATGAATCGCCATTTTATAGCAATAAGGTTGCTAAGCATTGTCGTTCACGTATGAATGTGCCTTTTTGGCTCAATGATGAAAGCTTAAATGCACAGTTTTTAGCTCAAGCAAAAGAAGCTGGCTTACTTGCACTTGAAGGTCACCGTATTGTTGGCGGTATGCGTGCGAGTATTTACAACGCCATGCCACTTGCCGGTGTACAAGCGTTAGTTGACTTTATGGCGAAATTTGCCAAGGAGCACAGTTAATGGAGCAGTTACGCTTAGAGCCAATCAATCTAGTAAATGGCAGTGTTACCTTACCTGGCTCAAAAAGTTTATCAAATCGTATTTTACTGTTAGCGGCACTTGCGCAAGGCACAACGGTTGTAGAAAATTTATTAGACAGTGATGATATTCGCCATATGCTTGGTGCATTAAAATTATTGGGCGTTGATGTCAGTCTTAATGATGATAAAACTGTAGCCACTGTAAAAGGTGTTGGCGGGCAGTTTTTAACTCCAGCTGAGCCATTGTTTTTAGGTAATGCAGGCACCGCGTATCGTCCACTGACTGCGGTATTAGCAGCGGTGAAGGGAAACTATGAACTAATTGGCGAGCCACGTATGGAGGAACGTCCAATTGGTCACCTAGTTGATGCATTACAAGCGCTCGGTGGGGATGTTAGTTATTTAAAAAATAAAGACTATCCGCCACTTAAAATTGTTGGTGGGCAAATTAATGGCGGCAACGTTGCAATTGATGGCAGTATTTCGAGCCAATTTCTTACCGCATTATTAATGGCTGCGCCGTTATTTAATGGCGATACGTGCATTACAATTAAGGGTACGCTGGTATCTAAACCGTATATTGATATTACCTTAGATGTAATGGCTCGCTTTGGCATATCGGTAACTCACGATAACTATAAAACCTTTACTGTAAAAGGTGCGCAGCAATACCAAGCTGTTGAGCGTATTATGGTTGAAGGGGATGCATCAAGTGCATCTTACTTTGTCGCTGCGGCGGCAATTGCCGGTGGTGAAATAGAGATCAAAGGCGTAGGCGCAAAATCTGTGCAAGGCGATATTGGCTTTGCAAAAGTGATGGAGCAGGTCGGTGCTAAAATAGATTGGTATGACGAGCGCTTAGTGGTACGTAAAGGCGAATTAAAAGGTGTTGATATCGATGCCAATGCTATTCCTGATGCGGCGATGACCCTTGCGACAGTGGCGTTATTTGCAGATGGTCCAACCGCTATTCGTAATATCTATAACTGGCGCGTAAAAGAAACTGATCGCTTACATGCAATGGCGACGGAGCTGCGTAAAGTGGGCGCTGAGGTAGTTGAAGGTGAAGATTTCATCGAAATAACACCGCCAAAACACTTTAACGATGTGGCGATTGATACCTATGACGACCACCGTATTGCGATGTGTTTTGCCATGGTAGCGGTAGGCGGCAAGCCAATAACTATCAATGATCCTAAGTGTACATACAAGACATTTCCAACATTTTTCAATGTACTAGCATCGGTTAGTCAATAAATGACTAAAGTTGAAATATAAAAAGTTACATACAAAAAGCGGATATATTTAATTAAGTAACGTATAATGTCGCAGTTTTATTTTGGTGTGCATTGCAGGAGGTTTAAATGCAGGCGTTATTAATGCCCGTGATCACCGTTGATGGCCCAAGTGGTTCAGGTAAAGGAACTGTTTGTCGCTTGTTAGCCGATAAATTAGGGTGGGATGTACTGGATAGTGGCGCGATTTATCGCGTATTAGCACTAGCAGCACTTCATCACCAAATTGCACTAGACAACGAAGAGGCATTGGTGCCTTTAGCTGCTAACTTAGATGTGCAGTTTTTAGTTGATAGTCAAACTAACGCTGGAAAGGTTATTCTGGAAGGTGAAGATGTATCAACAACAATTCGAAATGAAGAAGTAGGAGCTGCCGCTTCAAAAGTAGCAGCCTTACCGCGCGTTAGAGAAGCATTATTACGGCGCCAACGTGCATTTCGAACTGAAAATGGGCTAATAGCCGATGGCCGCGATATGGGCACTGTGGTGTTCCAAGATGCTCCATTAAAAATTTATTTAACCGCTAGTGCAGAAGAACGCGCGCGCCGACGTTTTGTTGAGTTGAATGAACGCGGTCTTGATGTTACACTAAGTGGTCTATTAGAAGATATTCAAGCACGTGATGACCGCGATATGAATCGTGCTGTTGCGCCGCTTGTACCAGCTGACGATGCTATTGAACTCGATACTAGCGAGCTTAATGCACAGCAAGTGTTTGATAAGGTTATGACTTTATTAGATGCAGCGATCGTCGAAGGTAAACTTCCAAAACGACGATAAACTATTTATGCGCCAGCAGGATGCCAGTGCTATTTTAACAACCCCATGCAGCATGGTTGCTTATTGGTATTAATATATGAGACGTATATTCGTATGTCAGAAAATTTTGCGCAGTTATTTGAAGAAAGCTTAAAGGGTTTTGAAGCAGAGCAAGGCTCTATCGTTAAAGGTACAGTAATCTCAATCGAGAACAACATTGTACTTGTAGATGCTGGTCTTAAATCAGAAAGTGCTATCCCTGCAGAGCAGTTCAAAAATGCTGCTGGTGAACTAGAAGTTGCTGTTGGCGACGAAGTAGATGTTGCACTAGATGCAATTGAAGACGGTTTCGGTGAAACTATCCTTTCTCGTGAGAAAGCGAAGCGTCACGAAGCGTGGATCCGTCTTGAGAAAGCATGTGAAGAGCAAGAGACTGTTACTGGTGTTATCAACGGTAAAGTTAAAGGCGGTTTCACTGTTGAAGTTGATTCAATCCGTGCTTTCCTACCTGGTTCACTTGTTGATGTTCGTCCAGTACGTGACACAACTCACCTTGAAGGCAAAGAGCTTGAATTTAAAGTAATCAAGCTTGATCAAAAACGTAACAACGTTGTTGTTTCACGTCGTGCAGTTATCGAATCTGAAAACTCACAAGAACGTGAAGAGCTTCTTGCTAACCTTGTTGAAGGTCAAGAAGTTAAAGGTATCGTTAAGAACCTTACTGACTACGGTGCATTCGTTGACCTTGGTGGTGTTGATGGTCTACTACACATTACTGATATGGCGTGGAAGCGTGTTAAGCACCCTTCAGAAATCGTTAATGTTGGCGACGAAATCGCAGTTAAAGTTCTTAAATTCGACAAAGATAAAACTCGTGTATCTCTAGGCCTTAAACAGCTTGGTGAAGATCCATGGGCAGCTATCGCTGGTCGTTACCCAGAAGGTTCTAAACTTTCTGGTCGTGTAACTAACCTTACAGATTACGGTTGCTTCGTAGAAATCGAAGAAGGCGTTGAAGGTCTAGTACACGTTTCTGAAATGGATTGGACTAACAAGAACATCCATCCTTCTAAAGTTGTTAGCTTAGGCGACACTGTTGAAGTTATGGTTCTTGAAATCGACGAAGAACGTCGTCGTATTTCACTTGGTCTTAAGCAATGTATTGCTAATCCTTGGCAAGAATTTGCTCGTCTACAAAACAAAGGCGATCAAGTTACTGGTAAGATCAAATCAATCACTGACTTCGGTATCTTTATCGGTCTTGACGGTGGTATTGACGGTCTTGTACACCTTTCAGACATTTCTTGGAATACACCTGGCGAAGACGCTGTACGTGAATTCAAGAAAGGCGACGAAATCACTGCTATCGTATTGCAAGTTGACCCAGAGCGTGAACGTATCTCTCTAGGTGTTAAGCAAATCGAAGCTGACCCATTCAATAACTACCTTGATGCAAACAAAAAAGGTGCTATTGTTAAAGGTAAAGTGACAGAAGTTGATGCGAAAGGCGCAACTGTTGAACTTATCGAAGGCGTTGAAGGTTACATCCGTGTAGCTGATATCGCTCAAGAGCGCGTTGAAGATGCAACTACTGTTGTTTCTGTAGGCGACGAAATTGAAGTGAAATATGTTGGTGTTGATCGTAAGAACCGCACTTTAAGCCTTTCAGTTAAAGCTCTTTTCGAAGCAGAAGAGAAAGAAGTACTAGAAAAGCTTAAGAAAGAAGAGCCAGTGTTCGAAAACGCAATGGCAGCTGCATTCGCAAATGCACAAAAAGACTAATTAATCAGTCTTAATTGGAAGGGCAGTGTTGCCCTTCCTTTATCTCTTTTTAAGGAAACGTTATGACTAAGTCAGAATTGATAGAACAATTAGCCGAGCAACACGCGCATGTACCTGTGAAAGATGTTGAGAATGCTGTTAAAGAAATTCTTGAACAAATGGCCGGCTCATTATCAAGCTCAGATCGTATTGAGATCCGTGGCTTTGGTAGTTTCTCATTACACTTTCGTTCACCTCGCACAGGTCGTAATCCAAAGACTGGCGACACGGTTGAGTTAGAAGGTAAGCACGTACCACATTTTAAACCAGGCAAAGAGTTAAGAGATCGCGTAAACGCGAGCATTGCCTAGTTACTTAGTTGGAGTAGTTACTTGTTTAGGGTATTAAAAATTATCCTGGTAGCAATATGCTTAATTTTTGCATTTGTACTTGGTTCGCAAAATCCACAGTTAGTGCAAATAAATTATATTATTGCCAGCAATACTTTACCCCTCGCAATGATAATAAGTATCTGCTTTGCTTTAGGTGTCGCAATTGGTTGTTTTATTAGCTTTAAATTGTTTTCGCAATTAAAGTGGCAAAACTATCGTTTGAAAAAAAAATTAGCGCCTGAAAAAGATAATAATAAGCTTGTTGCTAATAAAGACACCTAACTATGATTGAGCTTTTGTTTTTACTTTTACCTGTTGCGGCTGGTTATGGCTGGATCATGGGTAAAAATAGCGCTAAAAACCAAGCTCATCAACTTAATCGTCAGATCACATCTGAATACAGTAAAGGCTTAAAGTTTTTACTCGACAGAGAGGAAGATCAAGGCCTTGAGCACTTAATCAACTTGCTTGAAGTCGCCGCTGACTCTGTTGAACATTATTCTACATTAGCAACGATGTTTCGCCGCCGAGGTGAATTAGATCGTGCAATAAAAATCCACGAATTACTGCTCAAACATCCAAGCCTTAATGAACAACAAGCTGCTGCTAGTCGCCTTGAACTTGCTGAAGATTATATTATGGCGGGTTTGCTTGATGGCGCCGAAGAACATTTAGTGTGGTTAGTCAAAGCCAACCACAGTGATGCATTAGAGCCGATCCTTAATCTATATTCACAAACGCGTGAATGGGAAAAAGGTATCAATATGTTTGAAGCACACAGTGATTTATTTTCAAAGCCGCAACACTTCAAGGCCATAGCTAACTTTTATTGTGAAGCGGCATTAATCGAAAATGACCCGCAAATTATGCGCAAAGCCATTAGCCTAAATCATAAAGCGATCCGCCCATTATATGAACTTGGTAAGTCAGCATTTGCAAAAGAAGATTACGTAAAAGCAATTTATTATTGGCGTGAGCTGATCTGTAGTTTCACTTTTTTTGCTCCCTTGTTTATAGATGATTTAGCTCACAGTTATGAGCAATTAAACCTAACCCACCAATTTCATGAATTATTACAGCAGCTACTTGATAAGGGTGGGGTGCTAATAAAAATAAAACATTGCCAAGCATTACTTGAGCAAGGGCATACCGAACAAGCAATTAAATTTTTAACTGATAGTTTAAAACGTCAGCCGACAATTCGTGGCTTTAGTTTTTTATTACAGCTATTAGCAAAACAAAATAATGATATTAAAGATGTACTAGACCAAATAGATAAACTGGTCACATCTTATATTGCGACCAAGCCAGATTTTCAGTGCCAACACTGTGGCTTTACCAGTCATACAATTTATTGGGTTTGTCCTTCGTGCAAACATTGGGAAACCATAGTACCGAGCCGTGGTTTAGACGGTTTTTAGTTTTCTATAAAAATATTCACTTACTTCTACAATCAGTTTTAGGAAAGTTATGTCTCTCGAACATTCAAAAAAAGTTCTTATCGCCCTCGATTACGATGATCAGCAAACCGCTTTAAACTTTGTAAAGCAATTATCGCCTGATACATGTCGTTTAAAAGTAGGCAAAGAAATGTTTACCTATTTTGGACCTGCTTTTGTAAAAGAATTAATTGACCTTGGCTTTGACGTATTCTTAGATTTAAAGTTTCATGATATTCCAAATACGGTTGCCAAAGCGGTTACCGCAGCTGCCAAAATGGGTGTTTGGATGGTTAATGTTCACGCCAGTGGCGGTGTTGAAATGATGACTAAAGCCAAACAAGCGCTTGAGCAATTTGGTGATAAAGCGCCATTATTAATTGCCGTTACCGTTTTAACCAGTATGGATGAAAACGAACTAAAGCGTTTAGGTGTTGAAAAAACGCCTGCAGAGCAAGTTATCTATTTAGCAAAACTTGCTAAAGAGTCAGGCCTTGACGGGGTAGTGTGCTCAGCGCAAGAAGCGAAAAAATTAAAAGCAGAGCTAGGTGAAGATTTTAAACTAGTGACCCCAGGTATTCGCCCTGCAGGCAGTGATGCAGGAGATCAAAAACGTATCATGACACCTAAACAAGCGATTGAAGATGGCAGCGATTATTTAGTTGTTGGCCGCCCAATTACGCAAGCCGCAGACCCTGTTGCGGTTCTTAAAGAAATTAATGACTCGATAAAATAAACAAGCGTTATTTTTAAGAGTACAAAGAGCAAAGTATTTACTTTGCTCTTTTTGTTTCTAGGTATACAAACTTAATAACTTGGCGATGAATAGTCTGGAATGTGTCATTTTCGAATGTGAGGCTCTAACTTACTTTTGCCCCAAGATGAGTTAACGTAATTACTCTATAGGTCGCTTTGAGCTATCAGATACAGTCTTATTCATCTAATGATATTGGTTCTACTCCATAATCTGATATTCCACTAACTTTTATGTTGGTGATGATATGAGTAACTGCATTAATATACGGTTTTATTGTGCTCCCATATTCAAGAAAATGGACGACGAGCGCATTTTCTTTTTCTGAATACTTTTAGTGTCATTAAAAATATTATAGTTGGCAATGCATTACGTTATTTGTTAAAAATAGATCTATTAATACATGCGCGTAACATCGGCAGAAAGATACGCGGTGTGCTCACTATAAAATGTTATGACTAAAAGGCAGGGATTATCTATTGAGCTACGAGACTGATCAAAGAATAAAGAACTATTTAGATACAAATCAGCTAAGTCGAGAACAATTGTGTCGATCAGTTCTTGCATTAGATAATAGATTTTCTGATGTTCGCCCAAGACATCCCCGTGGTGGACCCGACGGTGGTCGTGATATAGAAGCCATTTATCGCAATGATCATGTTGCGTTTGGTGCTGTGGGATTTGTGAATCAAGCAAATGACTCTAAGGAGCAAAAGAAAACCATTACTGAAAAATTTAAGGAAGACTTAAACAGCGCTTTGTCTGCTGATAAAAAGCCAGAGGTATTTGTGTTTTTTACAAACATAAATCTAACAATAGGCGAAAAAAACCAGCTGATAGATAAAGCCAAAGCGCATGGAATGATTCATTGTGAAATTATTGATAGGGAAAGAATAAGAATATCCCTTGATAGCCCAGACGGGTTTTCAATTAGATTTCAGCATTTAAATATTCCCTTGTCCGAGGAAGAGCAAGCGAGCTTTTTTGCCAAGTGGGGTGATGATATTCAATCTGTAATATCAACTGGATTTCAAAGAGTTGAAAATACATTGAATCGAATTTTGTTCTTCCAAGAAGCTTCAAGTACTTTATCTCATTTGACTTTATCTATTGAGCTTAACCAAAAGTATGCCGCTGAAGAGATCGGACATTTTAGACTCTTTTGCTTCCTGTACTTAAAAGAACCAAAAAACAAGATCCTTTCAGTACTATTTGGCCGCACAGATAGATCAAATCGAATGATGGAAGATGTTGCAGCGGATTTCACAGAGCAAGAAAGCGGTATTAAATATGGTATTGGTGGTGGGCAATGGGAGCAAATTATAGACATTGAAGACGAAGAACAGGAATATACTAAAGTGGGTTCGTCTTCTAGCATAGGCATGGATCATGTAGAGTTTATTCCCATTCAATATAGTAAGGACAGCTTAATTAGAAATCCTGACAGCCTTACGCTTAGAGATATTGATGAGGCAATGCTATTACCGTTTTGCAATAAATCTTTAGCAGAAAAAATTAAGGCTATTCACATCTATTCCAACGGCTATAAGATTAAAGAGCTTTCTCCCAGTGATATAGAAATAGATCTCACTGAATTCGACCCAGAAATACCAGTCGTTTTTAGTGAGGATGAACTGAAAGACCCTTGGGCTAGAGTTCGTCCTGCTGGAGGTTTTTCGTCATTTAATATTGAGTTTTTCGATGAAACACCAAAACGGATGTTTATGCCAAAGCAAACAGAGAACAGTTTAGAAGGAAAGAAGTCATAATAAACGCATGTTGTCGGACTGATTTTCCGCTGCGCTCCAAACCAGCCGCAAATACGCGCGTTGCCGAATAAATACTCTAACGTGTTTTTGTCCAAAAATGAGTTTGCCCGACCGTCAGCTTCACGCTCATTGTTGCCATTGGTGCTTATGAAATAAAAAAGAGTAAAGCTTTCACTTTACTCTTTTTATGATATAACAATATTTTGTTAGCCCGTAGCCCGTAGCCCGTAGCTTATTTCAACCTAATAGCCTTAGCTTCAATATCAATTAAGCCTTGCTTAAACAAACCGCCAATGGCTTTTTTATAATTTGCTTTACTGGTTGAGAAAACTTTTTTAATTGTCTCAGGATCCGATTTATCACCTAAAGCAATAACACCGCCTTCGGATTTTAATCTATCCATTATTTTCTCACCTAAGTCACTTACTTTAGCCATACCTGGTTTTTCAAGAATAACGTCAATTTTTCCGTCTTCACGTACTTTTTGAATAAATCCAGTTAAGCGTTGGCCAACAAACATGTTTTTAAACACCATGTTGTAAAATATAACGCCGTAATGTGCTTCTTCTATTAATACTTTATAGCCAATATCGGTTTTGCCAGCGACAATCAATTGTACTTCTTGCAGCGGCGCGTACTCAGGCTCCGTTTTATTGATAAAACGATTAAAGTTATTTGATGCACAAATACGGCCACTGGCGTTATCTAAATACAAACGTACTAAATAAGAATAGCCTTCTTGCATTCTTGGCTTTTGTTCGTTGAACGGTGCCAGTACATCTTTATCAAGCCCCCAATCTAAAAAAGCGCCAATGCTGTTGATTTCTTTAACACGAAGTAGGGCGTATTCACCTACTTGAGCTAACGGCTTTTTAGTTGTTGCAGTGGCGAGATTAGCATTATCTAAAAAGATAAAGACGCTGACACTGTCGCCAGCTTCTAGCTCATGTTTAATTTCACTGCTTGGTAAAAAAACTTCACCCAGATCATGACCATCAAGGTACGCGCCTTCGTTACTTACTTCGTTAACGAATAGGGTTTGGGTGGTTCCAAGGTAACTCATAATTATTCCTGTTCTGGCTTTTTACGACGGCGCATTGGTGCATCACCATCAATATTAAGAGGGGCTTTGATTGGCGCTTGTGGCTTTTTAGGTTTTGCTTTGCGTTTAGTCACAGCTTTTACTTTAGGCTTTACATTTTCTTGTGCTTTAGCCCATGTTGCATCAGGTTTTGGTTCGCGTAAACCTTTAAACTTACCTTTTAACCCTGCAACGGTATGAAACTCAAGTTCATCATTTAAGAATGATTTAATTGCTTTATAGCTTAACCAATCTTTAGGACCGACCAGTGAAATAGCGGTGCCTTTAAAGCCAGCTCGACCAGTACGACCAATACGATGCACATACTCTTCGGCGTGTTTAGGTAAATCAAAATTGATTACATGAGTTACGCTCAGTAAATCAAGACCACGAGAGGCAACATCGGTGGTTATTAAAATTTTAAAGTTTTCACGGCTAAAGCCGTCCATGATATCTAAACGTTTATTTTGGGCTAAATCACCTGCTAATGCTTGGGCTTTAAAACCTTTAGCATTAAGTGATTCGCTTAAACGGCTGGTATCTGTACGAGTCGCTGTAAATATAATGCATTGCCCGACCTCGTCTTGCTTTAAAAAATGCTCAAGCAGCGCTTCTTTATGATCAAGGTGATCAGCTAAATATAAGCTTTGTTTAATATCTGAATGTTGTTCGTTAGCCGCACTAAGGGTAATTTGTTTTGGCTTTTTCAGTAAATTACGTGATAACGCATCGACTTGTGCATGATCCAGTGTCGCTGAAAACAATAATGTTTGGCGCAGGCGATGATCTGCTTGCTCGTTGATCATCTTTAACTGTGCAGTAAAACCTAAATCTAAAATACGGTCAGCTTCATCAAAAATAAGTAACTCAAGGCCACTTAGCTGTAATGAACGCTGAGTTAAGTGATCGGCTAAACGACCCGGTGTAGCAATAACAAATTGCGGGTCGTTACGCAGTGCTTTAATTTGATCATTAAAGTTTTCACCGCCTAATATTTTCACCGCTTTAATATTAGTACCTGCAATTAGCAGGCGAAGTTGGGTAAATACTTGGGTCGCCAATTCACGAGTAGGCGCCACAATAAGCACACGAGGATCACGTTTACTGAGCGCCTTTTGTTTCATAACCCGTTGAACAGCAGGTAATAAAAATGCCAAGGTTTTGCCCGACCCAGTTTTAGACTGGGCGAAAATGTCATGGCCTGCCAGTGCGGTGGGCACTGCATGGGCCTGAATATCAGTGGGCTGGGTGATCCCTTGATGCGCTAATTGTGTTTCAAGGCGAGTATCAATCCCAAGATCAGTAAAATGCAAAGTGTGTTTCTCCAAAATGAGCAATTTGTTTGGGTATAAATAATTTCGCTATTATAGCGCAGTCCCGAGTGCGGCTAACAGTAAAAAGCCAATTATCACTGCTTTTTTTGCATTTAATTAGAAAAAGCGTAAAATACTCGCCCTCAATATGTATTATGCGCCGGATTTACGATTCGGTTACCGCCAATAACGGCTAAAGCAAAATAGGAATCACCATGACTGCTGTCCATAAAGACAATGTAACCAGCGAGCACTTTGTTGTATGTGCACTTTATAAGTTTGTTTCTTTACCTGAATACGAAGCCCTACGCCAACCATTGTTAGATGTGATGGAAGCCAATGAAGTACGTGGTACTTTATTAATTGCCGCAGAAGGTATCAACGGCACAGTTTCTGCCAAGCGTGAAGGCATTGACAACCTTTTAAGCTGGTTAGACAGCCAACCGAACCTTAATAACATTGTTAGCAAAGAATCATTTGATGATGAATGCCCTTTTTACCGTACTAAGGTAAAACTAAAAAAAGAAATCGTCACAATGGGTGTTGAAGGGATTGATCCGCTGAAAGTGGTTGGCAGTTATGTAAAACCACAAGATTGGAATGCATTGATCTCAGATCCTGAGGTTATTTTAGTTGATACCCGTAACGATTATGAAATCGAAATTGGTACTTTTCAAAACGCAGTAGACCCAAATACTAAAACATTCCGCGAGTTTCCGCAGTGGGCGAAAGAAAACCTCGATCCGAGCAAACATAAAAAAGTAGCTATGTTTTGTACTGGTGGTATTCGCTGTGAAAAATCAACTGCTTACATGAAAGAGCAAGGTTTTGAAGATGTGTACCATCTTGAAGGCGGTATTTTAAAATACCTAGAAGAAGTACCAAAAGAAGAAACCATGTGGGAAGGTGAGTGCTTTGTATTTGATAATCGCGTAGCAGTCGATCACGACCTACAAAAAGGCTCATATGATCAATGTCATGCGTGTCGTATGCCAATCACTGAAGACGAAAAACTCAAACCAGAGTACATGGAAGGTGTCTCGTGTCATCATTGTATTGATGATGTTACCGACGAACAACGTGAACGATTTGCTGAGCGTCAAAAGCAAATTGAATTAGCGCAAGCTCGTGGCGAAGGCCATATTGGCAACGAAGCACAAGCCGTTTTACAAAAGCGTAAAGAGGCTAAAAAAGCGCAAAAAGACGCACAGCGTAAAAAGTAATTTAGTAGAGCTATTACTACCGTTTTATAAAGCCTCAGCATTGTCTGGGGCTTTTTTGATGGTAATCAAGATTGAATAAATTTAATCCTTAGGGTTTTATTGCACAATAACAGCCCCCTAATTCACAAGGTAAGATATTATGTTTCGAATCATCTTGACCTTTGCTGCTCTCATCTAATTTTTTTGCTGCAAGTACAGCACAAGAGCTTTTTTCAACAATAAACTTGCGCTTGAGTTACATGGAGGATGTTGCGTCTTATAAGAGTAATAATAATAACCAAGCTATTAAAGATAAAGAGCCTGAAATTTAGATACTGTTATCGGGCCTGCGCTGAACAAATTTCATCACTGTTGCCAAAAGCGGCATTGACCTAGCTTTTAGAGTTTTTCAGCAACAGTGGGGGATATATAAGTAATTGGATACGTTTAAGATCTAAACGATATATGAGCAACACAGAATTTCTGAATAGTTATAAACTTTAGTTCGCAGTTTACTAGGTTTTAAACTTGCTATATTAAGTCCACAACTAATATCGATCATTGCGGACTTACACTGTAAACTAATTTTTAATATGGATTACTATCTAACCCTTTAAATTTAAAGGGTTTTGATTTAATAAAATAAGAACTGGATTCCCCAGCATAAGTCTGGTTTTTATCTAATGCCAACTTCATGACATCTGCATTTTTTTCAAAGTTCACTTTATTAAAGTCTACCCAAACAACATTTGGAGTAAGCGCATTTTCAAAGTAGTAAATTAAATTCCCCTGATCAGCAACAACTCTCCAGCGAGTGTTAGATAAGTGAGGTTGCCCCTCGATTGCAATTCCATAAGGAACTGAAACATTACGGACAACGCTAAACACACTTGCGGCTGCGATTTTAGGGTCACTAGTTTGTGGTAATACGCTCAAGTAATAAGATGCTCGAACAAAACGATCGGCGGCTTTACCAGTACCTGGGAGAAAGTCTTGACCAGAGACCGTATCCCAATAGCTCTTTATAGCAAGTTGTTGTTCATATACAGGGTCATTAGTCATCACTTTATATGAACGATCATGATGTATTTTTAATTTGCCACTTATGTACTCAAAAATAGCACTATCTCCGCTTGCATCAGATAATGATAAGTGAACTGTCGTGAACTTATCTGTGTCAGGAATAAAGTCTGATACAACTGCAAACTTTTCTTGTTCGAAAAACTTTACCGCCTCATCAACAGTTGCGAAATTATCTAGCGCGTACTGTGCCCAAGCTGCAATAGTAAGACCTGGACGCTCACCATCATAATCAAATTTGGGATATTCAGATGCTACCAACCATAATAGGTTTGCAACTAGTCCTTTTTCATTCATTCCGTCAGGTGCTGCAATATCCCATGAGCTTGCGACTACGCTTCCATACTTTGAACGCCATCTAATTGAGTTAGGCCCAACCTCACCATTACGCTCAATCCCCTTGGGGAAAATCCATAAATTTGCAGGGATATTAATAGAAAAATCCATACTTCTACCGGTCAACACCGTGTTATCTGGGCCATGATAAACAAGGCGAGTACACGCATTAACTTTTGCGTTTAGTAGCATAGTAGAAATCAGAAAAATTTTAGTAGTCGTTGCAATAAATTTTTTCATATCTAGGACCCTTTTTTAAATTATGCCTCAGTCTGCACAAAGTACCGCAAATGTTATGCAAATAAACCTTTCTTGCACCTAGGCTGTATCTGGAATAAGACATTAGTTCACAAAAGATAAAACCACATCATTTGATGATTAATACAAACTTTAAATTTTAGCTCATTTTTTCTATGTTATTAGTGAGATTGGAATTTATTTATATTTTTAAAAGGAAAAAGTAAACACGCACTCTAAAGTATGTATTTTCCATATTATTAATTTTTAATTAGTCCAAAATACAAACTGGTTGATACATGGCAATTGCAAGGAAACGTCAAATAAATTGTGTGGATACGGTTATTACCATTGCGTATCCCGTGGCGTGCGTCGTGCATTTTTATGTGGTGAGTATCTTTTTTAGGTAAATAATTGTGATAGGTGTCATCTTAAGTTCTAAATAAGCGTGTTAACACGGTGATGTTTTTATTAAATCACCATGTATACATGCTAACTTTAGATTAATGTTTTTAAATGCGCTTCGGCGGCATTGGTGAGCTGTTCAGGTGTCATGTCTTTAGCGTTATCTACAGCAATAGTGCATTGCTCTAGTGTGTACATATCTTTTTTATACATAAAAATCAGCGGCTCACAACCGTCCTCTTTAGCTTTTGCTGATGTCCAATAAACGGCTGAAAATTCAACATTGCCATGTTCGTAAGACTCAACGCTAACTTCTCCGCTGTGATCGAATTGTAGTTGTTTAGAAAGCTGTTCACTGATGTTAATAAGGTTGACCAAAAATACGGCTTCTTGGTGTGTAATACCATGTATATCGGTAAATTTTTGCTTAAACATAATTGTCCTTTTAAATATAAACTAGCAGAGTGGACCCTAATAAAAACTATTGTTGCATACTATACCTGTTTGCCCACTTACTCAAAAGTACTTAGCAATAAACTAGATATTTTTGACCACTTTCAGGGTTTATTAACCCGTAAATTCAACAATTTTTAGTTCTAAAAGCTCAAACTACCATTATGAGTAAATTTAAGACAATACCTTATTCTGACCAATTAGGCTGTTTATGTATAGGGTATTTATAGCTAGTTAGCCTCTTAGCATTAAATACACTGCCCTAGTTACTTTCCCCTATAAAGGTATTTCAACGTATTGTTTTGACAGTTAATCGAACTAGACTTTTTATTGATCAAAACACTGTTACACTGCGTACCATAATGGAAATAATAATTAATTAGGTGATCTTTTTGAAATTACGAGTTCTTTTAGTCAGTGTTTTTATTACTTGTTCAGCGGTAATGCCATCGGCATTTGCTGCTAACGTAATTGTTGAACCTGTTGCGATGGAACGTGCAAAAGAGCAAGTTCAAGCGGTTGGTAATGCCGAAGCGATTCGCTCTGTTATCCTCTATCCTGCAGTGGGGGATAAAGTCACGGCTGTGCATTTTAAACCCGGTGATCAGGTAACCGCAGGAGCTATTTTATTAGAGCTCGATTCGCGCAGACAAAAAGCGGCGCTTAATGAAGCGAAAATAAAACTTGCAGATAGTGAACGAATACAAACACGTTTACAGCAAAGTCATGCTAAAGGCGCGGTGCCAAAAAGCGATCTAGATGATGCAAAAACCGTGTATGAGTTAGCTATGGTTGCGGTGACTAAAGCCGAAACCGAATTAGAAGATCGCCAAGTACGAGCACCTTTTAGTGGCACCATGGGGTTAACGGATGTTGAAGTTGGCGATCGAATTACCACTCAAACAGCCATCGCCAGTATTGATGATACTCGTTCGTTATACATTAATTTTAATGCACCAGAGTCAGCTATTACAATGCTTAGAACTAGCGGTAATGTGACTGTGATGCCGTGGCAAGGAAGCGATGCGATAAATGCGCAAGTCGCTTATCTTGACTCACGCATTGATCCACAAACACGTACGCTGCGTGTCAAAGCAAAACTGGATAATGCACAAGCACAATTTTTACCGGGTATGAGTTTTAGAGTACATATTGAGGTATTAGGGCAGAGTTTAGCTGCAGTGCCTGAAGCTGCGCTTTTATGGGGGGCAACTGGCCCCTATGTATGGAAAAGTGTTGAGCAAAAGGCAACTCGCGTTGATGTTAAAATTCAGCAACGTTTAGCGGGTCGTTTGCTCGTATCTGGGCCTTTAAACGAAGGCGATATTTTGGTAGTTGAAGGCGTACAACGTTTACGCCCAGCGCAAGAGCTTAATTATATCAAGCCGCTTGCAGCAGCGCAGGAGTAGGTATGAAACAACAACCTATGATGCAAGATCTCCCTTCAATGGCCATTCGCCGCCCAGTGCTTATTGTAGTACTTAATTTACTGATCATTATTGCGGGTATTGCGGCCATTGCCGGGGTTGAAGTTCGTGAACTGCCTGATGTTGATACGCCAAGGATCACGGTGTCGGCTTCATTTCCTGGTGGCTCCCCAGAGACTGTTGATACCGAAGTAACCAGTAAACTTGAAGGGGCGGTAGCCCGCGTAAGTGGTGTAAAAACTATTCGCGCACAAAGTGAAGAAGGTAACGCACGGATTGTTGTTGAGTTTCGTGCTGGTGTTGACCTTGATGATGCTGCGAATGAAACCCGTGAGTCGGTAGCACGTGTACAACGTGAGTTGCCTGAAGAAGTTGAGCGCGTTTCTATTATCAAGGCTGATAATGATGCTGAGGCGGTTGTATCGCTAACCGTATCAAGCGATACCATAGCCCTTGAAGCGTTGACTGAACTGGTTGAGGTTGATTTAGCACCGCAGTTTTTAACCATTCCAGGTGTGGCCGATGTACGTTTAAATGGTGACCGAAAACGTGTTTTACGGGTGCGTCTTGATCCACTTAAATTAACCAGTTTTAATTTAACCGTTCCTGATGTAGCCCAAGTACTGCGCCAAGCGCCATTTGATGTACCGGCAGGTAGTTTGAAATCGACGGATCAACAAATTATAGTGCGCGCAGATGCAACCTCAGTTACCGCTGAGCAAGTGGCCGATATTATTATTCGTGATGGTACGCGTATTGGTGATATTGCGGCGGTGTATTTTGGTCCTGCGGATCCTCGCTCTATGGTGCGCTTAAACGGCCAGCCAGTGATTGGCATGGAAGTTATACGTCAAGCACAGTCAAATACCATTGAAATATCTGACGAAGTATTAAGTTTATTAGCAAAAATGCAAACGCGTTTTCCGGAGCTGAAATTTACTTTAACTTCTGATGATGCACAATTTATCAGGAGCTCAGTTGATGAGGTGATTTACTCACTGGTGCTAACTGTGCTGCTGGTGATCATTACATTATGGGTATTTATCGGCTCTTGGCGCGCGACTTTAGTGCCTGCATTTGCAATTCCTGTTGCCTTGGTTGGTTCATTAGCGTTGATATGGGCACTGGGTTTTTCAATCAATATACTTACTTTGCTGGCATTAGTGTTAGCAACGGGGTTGATTGTTGATGATGCGATTGTGGTCAGCGAAAACATTCAACGTCAACGCGGTTTAGGCCTTGGCCGCCGTGCTGCTGCGGTAATTGGCACGCGAGAAGTGTTTTTTGCTGTTGTCGCAACGACAGCGGTGTTAGCGGCGGTATTTGTTCCTATCGCTTTTTTACCCTCAACCGCAGGGCGATTATTTAGGGAGTTTGGTGGGGTACTTGCGGGAGCGGTGATCATTTCAAGCTTTGTAGCGCTTTCATTAGTGCCAGCGCTCACCTCAAAGCTAAAACTCAAACAAGGTGGTAAACACCCATTTGCTAAAATAGGTCATTGGCTTGCTAATATTTATACTAAAACCATTCATTGGGTGCTTGATCATGCGTGGCTTACGTTTATAGCTAGTATATTAGTCGCTGCGGGTTCGGGTGCTTTGTATCTCAATTTAGATAATGAATTACTGCCTTCAGAAGATCGCGGAAAAATACGTATCTTTGCTCGGGGCCCTGACGGTGTTGGTTTGAATTTTATGGACCGTCAAGCAATGCAAATGGAAGATATTTTGCTGCCGTATGTGCAAAGCGGCGAAATTGAATCTATTTATACTGTTGTAGGGCAGTGGGATCCAAATATTGTGTTTATTACCGTGCCTTTAAAACACTGGGATGAGCGTCATTTTTCACAGCAAGAGATCATTAATAAAATTCGAGGTCCGCTGGGTAATATTCCTGGGGCGGCAGGTTATCCGTCTGGGTCAAATAGTTTAAATTTACGCGGTCAAGGTGGCGGTATTGAGCTGGCACTATTAGGGCAAGATTACCTGCAGATTTATAAGGCCGCACAAGATTTTGCTGCACAGGTTGAGCAGACTATCCCGTCGATTGACAACGTGCGTATTTCATATCAGCCATCACAGCCGCAATTGCGCGTTAATATTGATAGACGCCGTGCAGAGGAATTAGGAGTGTCACTGAGTGATATATCAATCACCTTACGTGCTGCGATAAATGGCGATGATATTGCAGATTTAAATATTGGTGACCAATCTGTACCGATTATTCTGCAAGCACAAAATCAAACCATTAAAGATCCCAGTGATCTCGCTAATTTATATATCAGTGCAAATAACGGTCAGTTAGTACCACTGAGTAGCGTTGCAACCATTACAGAAGAAGGTGTTGCCGCCGAGCTTGAACGCCACGCACAGCGTCGTGCTATCGAGCTTGATATGGAACTGCCGGCGGACATGAGTATTGCACAGCTGGTATCGCAACTACGTGATATTTCGGAGCAAACGCTACCAAGTGGCATTAGCTTGGCATTTAAAGGTGAAGCATTAACCTTTGAAGAAACTTCTAATGAAGTATTTATCACTTACATACTGGCATTTTTAATCGTATTTTTAGTATTAGCCGCACAGTTTGAAAATGTTAATAGTGCTGTGGTGGTGATGGTAACAGTACCGTTTGGTATTACATCAGCAATTTTAGCGCTGTATTTAACTGGTACTTCGTTAAATATTTACTCGCAAATAGGTTTGGTGATGTTAATTGGCTTAATCGCGAAAAACGCGATTTTGTTAGTTGAATTTGCTGACCAATTGCGCGACCAAGGTTTAACAGTTCGTAAAGCTGTAGAGCAAGCAGCATTAGTACGTTTAAGACCAATTACCATGACCTTGATATCAACCTTACTAGGTGCACTGCCGCTGATATTATCAACCGGGGCAGGTGCTGAGGCACGTAATGCGATTGGCTGGGTCGTGTTTGGTGGCTTGTCTTTAGCGGTGCTATTTACGTTGTACTTAACACCGGTAATTTACTTGGGCTTAGCACGCTTTACTACACCTCGTGGTGATGAAAGTAAGCAACTTGCGCAGGAGCTTGATAAGGTAGAGTAAATCACAATTAAAATAGCCTAATTAACTATTTATCTTTGAAAAATAAGTTAATTAGGCTCACACTTGGGAAAGCTATCCCCAACAGGTTTTTTTTATGCAAGCCGAACAAGTAGAAATCGCGCAGTTTTTAGCACAACACCCGCCTTTTGACAGCCTACCGAGTAAAGCAATCAATGAGCTCGCGCAACAGGTTGAAGTCGCCTACTTTAGAGCGCACACCGATATTTTATTATTTGGTCAAGATATAGCCGATCTTTATGTGATCAGAAGCGGCTCTGTTGAAATGTATCGACGTAATGGGGAACTGGATAATCGTTTAACTACTGCCGGTATATTTGGGCAGATGGGTTTACTGATGAATCGCAAGGTTCGCTTTCCAGCTAAAGCACTTGAAGATACGCTAGTGTATTGCATTAATGTTGAACTATTTAACCGCTATTGCGACGAATTTGATTCATTTGCTGACTATTTTGAAACGGATGGTAATGTTCGTTTACATCAGGCAATTGTTGAACAAGCCGATGGTAATGATTTAACCACGGCAAAAGTAAAATCGCTGATCCACCGTGATGTGGTAACAGTTAATACTGATTCAACGGTGCAACAAGTTGCCCAGCTTATGACTGATGAATCGGTGTCATCGGTTTTAGTTACTGATAGTACCAAACCTATTAACGACGACCCAGAGGAAGATGATGGTCAAGTTGTTGGTATTATCACAGACAAAGATTTACGTACCAAAGTCATTGCTCATGGGCTGGCATTTGACACACCCGCGCATACAATAATGTCTACAAACTTGGTTTTATTAGATGCCAATGCCTATGTTTTCGAAGCTGTACTTGCGATGCTACGTGATAACTTACATCACTTACCGGTGGTCCAAAAACGCCGTCCAATTGGGGTTATTTCTCTTTCTGATATTTTACGCTATGAATCACAAAGCAGCTTGCTATTGGTACGTGGAATACTTGCGCAGCAATCAATTGAAGATTTAACACACTATGCACGCCAGCTGCCGAATGTGTTTGTACGAATGGTAAATGAAGATGCAAACTCGCATATGATTGGCACGGCAATGGCTGTGATTGGCCGCACTTTTAAACAAAGGTTACTGGTATTAGCCGAAGAAAAGTATGGGCCGCCGCCGGTTGCATACTGTTTTATCGCATTAGGTTCAATGGCGCGGGATGAGCAACTCATTGTTACTGATCAAGATAACGCGCTCATTCTAGATGATGATTATGATGATGAACTTCATGATACGTATTTTCAAAATATTGCCGATTTTGTTTGTGATGGTTTAGCTCAATGCGGTTATACCTATTGTGATGGCGAAATAATGGCGTCATTTAAAAAATGGCGAAAAACACGTGCACAATGGTTTGAGCAATTTGCTCAGTGGATAGAGCTGCCTAAACCGCAAGCCTTACTAAATAGCTCCATATTTTTTGATTTAGACGGGGTGTGGGGTAAAACCAAATGGGCCGATGAGCTTAAAATATTTATTGCCAAACAAAGCAAAGTTAATCGCGTATTTTTAGCTAATATGGCTGCAAATGCTCGCAACAGAACCCCACCATTGGGGTTTTTTAAAGGCTTTGTTATGGAGCACAACGGTCAGCATAAACGTTCTATGAATTTAAAGCGCAGAGGCACAGCGCCGCTTTCAGATGTTATTCGTGTTCACGCATTGGCGGTTGGATCACGTAAGCAAAACTCGTTCGAACGCTTAGAAGATATTATTGAAGCCAAGCTCCTACCGCAAGGCAAAGCACAAGATTTGCGAGATGCGCTAGAATATATTGCCATGATGCGGATCCGTCACCAAGCATGGCAAATTGAACAGGGGGAAGAACCCGACAACGATTTAGACCCTCATTTATTATCGCCTTTTGAGCAGCGTAACTTAAAAGAAGCTTTTGCAATTTTAGAAAAAGCACAAAGCTATTTGAAATTTAGTTACTCAGCAAACTCTGGGGTAAAGTAATTTATGGCTTTCAAAAAGCAAGCAATGATTGACTGGGCAACACGCTATAAAAATTTATTAAGCGGCGCTCAAAATGACACTATCAAACGTTTTTATGGAGCTGCTTTTAGCGATAAATTCGCAGCAATTAAAGATGTGCCATTTGTTGCAATGGACTTTGAAACAACCGGTTTAGATAGCACCAGTGATGATATTGTCAGCGTTGGTTTAATTCCTTTTAATTTACAGCGTATATATTGCAAAGATAGTCGCCATTGGGTGGTGCGCCCTAGGCGTAATTTCAACGAGGGATCCATTGTAATACATGGCATAACGCATTCAGAAATTGACGATGCACCGGATTTTAATCATATTATTGAGCCATTATTGCAAGCACTCAGTGGTAAAGTGGTTGTTGTACACTATGGCGCGATTGAGCGGCACTTCTTAAATACTGCACTGTTACTTAGGCTTAACGAGGGGATCAACTTTGCTTTGGTTGATACCATGGAAATTGAACGAAAAGCCTTAAAAGCCAGGCAGGGTTTGCTAGGTTGGTTATTTAATTCTAAGTTAGGTTCGCTTAGATTAGGTGATTGTCGCCAGCGCTATTCATTACCTGTGTATAAAAACCATAACGCTTTAACTGACGCTTTAGCAACGGCTGAACTGTTACAAGCACAATTGAGTCACCATTACCGAGAAGATACACCGATCTCGCAATTATGGAGTTAAAAATTTCTTAACCTGAACTTTGGCTAACAAGCTTAAATAAAAAACGCCGCAAATTTGCGGCGTTTGTGGTTTTAAATAGCGTTTATTTAGCCGGTAACGGCTCAGTTCTCAGACCTAAAATAAGGCTTAAACACATAAACAGCAAGACGATTGTAAATGGTAAGCCGGTAGAGACCGCACCTGCTTGCAGTGCTTCGATTGCTTGTGTACCACCAATCCACAGTAGCGCGGCTGCGATAGCACCTTCAATAGATGCCCAAAATATGCGTTGTGGTACTGGCGCATCAATTTTCCCGCCAGCAGTGATAGAGTCTATTACTAATGACCCTGAATCAGATGAAGTGATAAAAAACACTAAAACTAATAGCACAGCAATTACAGACAAAATATTAGACATAGGTAATTCATCTAGCATTTGAAACATAGCCATAGGGACATCGGTTAAACCATTTAGGCCAAGTGCGCCAACACCATTGACTACTTGATCAATTGCGATACCGCCGTAAATTGACATCCATAATACTGTAACCAATGTTGGAATAAGTAATACCGCAATCAAAAATTCACGGATAGTACGACCGCGTGATACGCGAGCGATAAACATGCCTACAAACGGTGACCACGAAATCCACCAAGCCCAGTAAAATACAGTCCAGCCATGCATCCATGTTTCGTCTTCACGGCCATGTGGATTACTTAATGGAATGATATTTTCTACATAACCCATAAAGGTGGTAGGAATATTACCCATCGCAACAGCAAAGCCAACTAAGCAAACAAATACCAAAAGGGCAAAAGCAATTAGCATGTTGATATTACTAAGGAGTTTTACACCGCCATCGATACCACGCACAACAGAAATAATAGCCAGTAGGGTAACGCCAACAATAACGAGTATTTGTGAGCCAATGCCACCTTCGAGACCAAACACGTGGTTTATCCCCGCAGACGCTTGCTGAGCGCCTAACCCCAATGATGTTGCCAAGCCAAATAAAGTTGCCAGTACTGCTAAAATATCAATGATATGACCAGGCCAGCCCCATGCTTTATCGCCCAATATAGGGTAAAAAATTGACCGGATAGACAGTGGTAAACCTTTGTTATATGTAAAGAATGATAGTGATAAGCCAACTACAGCATAAATAGCCCAAGGGTGCAGGCCCCAATGGAACATAGTTGCCCCCATTGCCAGTTTTGCAGCTTCTGGGGTGTTGGCTGTTACATTCAGTGGTGTTTCATACCAACCAGTAAAATATGCAACCGGTTCAGCTACCCCCCAAAACATTAAGCCAATACCCATGCCTGCGGCGAATAACATAGCGAGCCATGAAACACGAGTATATGAAGGCTTAGCATCACTGCCTCCTAAACGGATCTTTCCGTAAGGAGAAACAATCAGTGCTAAACAAAAAATAACGAAGAAGTTTGCAGCCCACATAAACAAGGCATCAAAATTATTAATTATATCGAGTTTCACACCATCAAGTGCTGCTTTTGCAGTTTGTGGATCGGTAGCGAGAATGGCGATTAAAAAGATGACAATCAGGCCCGCGCTGATGCCAAAAACAGGGTTGTGTATATCAAATCCCCATTTTTGCACGTTATCCTGACCTACGGTGTAATCCGTATTGTCGATACTATATTTGTCATGATTTTCGCTCATGCAATACCTCTTTTGTTGTCCTAACAAGCTGCTTGTTACCAGCAACATACCTAATTTAATTAGTCTAAGTAACCTGAGCTTTGGATAATAAATCACTACGTTAGTAAATTTTTAAAGCAAAGTTCAGGTTAGATAATAATTGATACTTAAATTTATTTGAAGACTAACTAATTTAAAAGATGATCATACAGCTACTAGTGTATGAGTTAAATACCAAATGTAAATGATTTTGTAGTTAAATAGCGGCTTATATGGCCATTGCAACCATTTTTATGTTTTTATATAAAACTACATAATTCGCAAAAGGTCAAAAATTAGTTTGATTGTTAAAGTAATCGCGGCTGTTTTTTGTGGTTAATTGAACTATTATTTTTTGTAGTTGTAAAAGGCAGCTGCACGAGATTGACGTTTTATAGTCGCAGTAATGAAAGCGTAATATGAATATGATTTAACATTAGGTGAGCTATATCATTGTTAAGTTGTGATAAGGAATTTAGTCATTACTATGAGTAACCATGGCAAAGAGAACACTAAAAACACAGCTGATGAGCATCAATTAGTCCATCATTACCAGCGTGTTCGACACCAAAGCGTGACGTTAATAAACTCGTTATCAGCAGAAGATTGCCAATTACAAGCTATGGCCGATGTAAGCCCTAGTAAATGGCACCTTGCGCACACAACGTGGTTCTTTGAAACTTTTTTACTAATTGCACATAGCTCTCACTACACAGTATTTAATCCTAACTTTAAAACTTTATTTAACTCATATTATAACGGTATAGGTGAACAATTTAAGCGTGCCTGCAGAGGGAGTTTATCGCGGCCTAGTTTAGATGACGTGATTACCTATAGAGAATATGTTGACCGGGCGGTGATTGAATTACTGAGTGCACCGTGTAGCGAGTCAATAAAGCAAGTTATTGAATTAGGACTTAACCATGAACAACAGCACCAAGAATTAATGCTGATGGACATTCAATATAACTTTTCAGTTAATCCGTTGTTTCCTGCTTATTGTGACACTAACAATATCCGTATAGAAAATCCTGTTACGCAAGCCAGTCCTCTTAGCTTTGTGGCATTCTCAAAGCATACTGCAAATATTGGTGCAACTGAGCAAACGTTTAGCTACGACAATGAACGGCCAACTCATCAAGTGCTTATTCAGCCATTTAAATTTGCTAATCGGCTAACTACCAATGGTGAGTATTTAGCGTTTATACAAGATGGTGGTTACCAAAACCCAGAGCATTGGCTCAGTGACGGTTGGGCGCAGATAAATAATGCTCGGCAAACTGCGCCACTCTATTGGCATAAAGTAAATAATGAGTGGTTTGAATTTACATTAGCTGGATTACAGCCTTTGGCGCTAAATGAGCCGCTAAGCCATGTTAACTTTTACGAAGCAAACGCTTTTGCACATTACTCACAAGCTCGCCTCCCAACCGAATTTGAATGGGAAAGCGTGGCTAACAGTAATGCGGCACAAACTATCACCCAGCTGACCGACAACTGTTGGCAGTGGACAAACAGTGCCTATTTACCGTACCCAGGCTTTAAGCCAATAGCAGGCGTGGCAGGGGAATACAATGGTAAATTTATGGCGAATCAAATGGTACTGCGCGGTGGCTGTAAACTTACCCCACAAAATCATTTAAGACTAACTTATCGCAATTTCTATTACCCACACCAAGCGTGGATGCGCAGTGGTATTAGACTCGCTAAGGATTGAGCATGAGCCAAGTAACAACATTAATGACAACCGACATTGATAACCGCTTTTTAAACGATGTTATTGCGGGACTGTCACAGCAACAAAAAAATCTACCCTGTAAATATTTTTATGATGATAATGGGGCCGCTTTGTTTGAGCAGATCACTGAGCTTGATGAGTACTATGTGACACGCACAGAGCTAAGCATTTTAACCAAGCACAGCCAAGCAATTGCCAAGTTGCTTCCTGATAACTTATCAATCATAGAGCCGGGCTGTGGCTCAGGTAAAAAAATTGCTTATTTGTTAGCACACTTAGTGAATGTGAAAAGTTTTGTGCCATTTGAGATCTCTAATGAAATGCTTAATTACTCATTGGCTCATTTATCTCCATTATTTCCTGAGTTAGCTATTTCGCCGTTGTTGGGGGATTTTACTCATAGCCAAATGGTAAAGCAGTTAAGCCGTGAAACACAATTGGATAGCCAAACGAACCTCGTGTATTTTCCAGGCTCAACAATAGGCAATTTTTCACCGCTAAAAGCCATTGAGATCATGAAAAATTTCCATCGGTTATGTGGTATTAACGGTTATGTATTGATTGGCATTGATTTGCTCAAAGACCGTCAAGTATTACTTGATGCTTATGACGATAAACAAGGCGTCACCGCGGCATTTAATAAAAATTTGCTCCAGCGTATTAATGCTGAGTTAAATGCTGATTTTGATCTTAGCCAGTTTAATCACCAATCACGGTTTAATGAAAAACTAAGCCGTATTGAAATGCATTTGATCAGTAACTGTGATCAAACAGTCACCGTTAATGGCGAATCATTTAGCTTTTCTCAAGGTGAGAGTATCCATACAGAAAACTCCCATAAATACGCACTACAGGCATTTACTGAACTTAGCGCCCAAGCTGGATTACGTTTAGAGCAAACGTGGCAAGACGAGCAGGGGTATTTTGCATTGTGTTTATTAAGGCCAATTTAAACAATGCACAGTCCATAATTTATTATTTAACTGTACTTAGCTAAAAATGCTGCGCAAATTGATTTTTTAATAGTATAAATACTACATTAAACCTACGGCTGCTGGTGTAGCCATTATAAAACCTTATTACGAAGAGGTTAGTGTGGACAGTTCTACTAAATTAAAAACGATTGCAGCACATTTATTTGCACAACGCACAAGTGCAGCGCCACAATCAGATTTACCGCCACAATTAGCATTAACAAGCACTGAAGATAGTTTAGCTGTTCAACAATTGATGATTGCATTAAACAAGGGCCAAGTATTTGGTTGGAAATGCCTATTACCACTTGATAACGGTGCGATTATTTTGGCTCCAATATTAAAGCCGCCGCAATCATTTGCACAAATCTGCACATTATATACTGAACAAAACAAGGCACGGATAGAGCCTGAAATTGCTTTTGTGTTTGCGCAAAATATGCCAAAGCAGGCAAGCTATAGCGAAGCTGAAATTGACCACGCGGTGAGTGACACGCATATGGCACTTGAGCTGATCCAAAACCGTTTCTCTACAGCGTATCAAGCAAATCACTTTGCAAAGTTAGCGGATGGCTTAAGTAACCAAGGGGTGTTACTTGGTCCTAAAATTAATAAGCAAGCAGCTTATGATGCGGCACATATTACTATCGCGATAACACAAAATAATCGCTGTCATAGCTATCTTGGCAAGCACCCATGTGGTCTGGCACAAACACCAATCTATTGGGCAGTAAATTATCTGGCTAAGTGTGGGATCACGCTCGCTGCTGGCCAAATTCTCATAACAGGCTCATATTGTGGTGTTATTGAGTTAGACACTGATGTTGATACTGAAATTGACTATGCAGGGCTTGGAAAATACACCGTCAAATTTAGTGGCTTAACTGATAATGACGCTGTTATCTTTTAAACGGTAATTAATGGTTGCTCCGAAAACAGAATCTTGGAAAAGCTGGCCATGTGTTTGTTCAGTGTATTGTTTGATTATCGGGGCAATAATGCTGATGGCTGAACCTGTAGCGCTATCTTCATCCACGCCATAATAAGGAGCAAAATATCGAAAATGCCACTGTGTGGTTTGATTAGCTGTTTGGCGTTGTTGCAATACAATCACTGCATTTGGGTAGTATTGTAATTGTGCTGTATTTATCGCGAGTGTTTTTAAAGGCTGATCACTGTTAATCATCACAGTACTGTAGCCGTTAATTTTTGCTGTTTTATAGCTTTGCACTATTGAGGTAGGAATGGCTTGTTGCAGCAGAACCTCTGTTTGTACCTCGGTGCTATCAATGGTGGCTAATTGTAGTTGCAGTGCGCGTTGATGTATTCTGATTTTAAATACTTCCCCTGTATTTGTATAAAAGGTGTTTGGGCTAAACCCTTGCCATTTTTTTAAAAACAGTGCAGCGGCGAGTGTCCCATGACCACAGCGGCTGATCTCATGGCTGTGATTAAACCAACGAATAGGGCATCGATTTTTTTTGATATTGGCTTGATTTAAAAATACGGTGGCGGGCTGAGCGGTGTTTTTTGCAATGCGCTGCATTAGTCGAGTTGTTAACCCTGTTTTATAAATAACAATTAACGCAGACGAACCTTTACAGCGTCTCGCTGTATCGTTAAAAACTTGCTCAATAGCAAAAGACTGCACAAAGCGCGGGGCTTTGTGCAGTCTGTGAGTTATTGCCAGATTTAATAAGCGACTAGGCTTATTATTTCTTTTGTGCATAGGCGTCGTTATGAATACCTGCGGCACGACCTGATGGATCGGCATTATTTTGAAATGATGCATCCCATAATAACGCTTCAGGCGTTGAACAGGCGACTGACTTACCGTGTGGTACACATTTAGCGGCTGCATCACCTGGGAAGTGAGATTCAAAAATAGTACGGTAGTAATACGCTTCTTTTGAATCAGGTGTGTTAATAGGGTATTTAAATTTTGCGTTTTCAAGCTCTTGATCGGTTACTTGCTCGTTTACAAACTCTTTTAATGTATCAATCCAGCTGTAGCCTACACCATCCGAAAACTGCTCTTTTTGACGCCATAACACTTCATCAGGTAAGTAGCCGTCAAAGCCTTCACGTAAAATATGCTTTTCAATTTTGCCATCTTTACACATTTTAGCTTCAGGGTTGATACGCATAGCAACATCAACAAACTCTTTATCAAGGAAGGGAACGCGGGCTTCTACACCCCATGCCGCCATTGATTTATTTGCGCGTAAGCAATCAAACATGTGCAGTTTAGATACTTTACGGTTTAATTCTTCATGAAACTCTTGTGCATTTGGTGCTTTATGAAAGTACAAGTAACCACCAAATAGCTCATCAGCGCCTTCACCAGAGAGCACCATTTTAATACCCATCGCTTTGATTTGGCGAGCCATTAAGTACATCGGAGTAGAAGCACGGATCGTAGTTACATCGTAGGTTTCAATGTGATAAATAACTTCACGTAGGGCATCAATCCCTTCTTGAATCGTAAATATAATCGGGTGATGAACAGTTCCTATCATATCAGCTACTTTTTGTGCAGCCGCTAGATCTGGGGAGCCCTCAAGGCCAACCGAGAAAGAGTGCAGCTTAGGCCACCATGCATCGCTTTCATCATTATCTTCAATACGTTTTGCTGCAAAACGTTGGGTAATAGCTGAAATAACGGATGAATCTAAACCACCTGACAACAACACGCCATAAGGTACGTCACACATTAATTGACGTTTAACGGCGGCTTCAAGTGCATCTTTGACGTCTTCGGCTTTTGCGCTGTTATCTTTAACTGCATCGAAGCTTTGCCAATCACGGGCATAATATGGGCGCAATTGACCATCTTTACTCCATAAAAAATGTCCAGGAGGAAATTCTTCAATATGCTTACAGATTGGTGAAAGTGCTTTTAGCTCTGAGGCAACATAAAAGTTACCGTGCTCATCGTGGCCAGTATAAAGTGGAATAATACCAATATGATCACGGCCAATTAAATAAGCGTCTTGTTCTTCGTCATATAAACAAAAAGCAAAAATACCGTTCAGATCATCTAAAAATTCAGGCCCTTTCTGTTTGTATAACGCTAAGATAACTTCACAATCTGATTGAGTTTGAAAAGTGAAATCGGTTTCAAGGTTAGCGGCAAGTTCTTTGTGATTATAAATTTCGCCATTAACCGCTAGAATATGAGTTTTTTCAGGGTTGTATAAAGGCTGCGCACCGCTTGATACACCAACAATGGCTAAACGTTCATGCACTAAAATCGCTTTCTCAGATGAATATACACCAGACCAATCAGGCCCGCGGTGACGTAATAATTTTGACATTTCAATTGCTTGCGTACGCAATGGAGCGGGATCAGACTTTATATCTAATACACCAAAAATTGAACACATAGTAACTCCTCATTCCTATCATGTGTGTTAGTTAGGTCATAATACCTAACCATTCACGTTTGTTTTAACAGAAATAATTAACTAAGTCACATAGCTTTTACAATATTTTCAGAATAATTTATGCACCAGCATGGCCGCTGATGCACCAAATTGGTCAGTGGGTGGTGCCAGCCGCGACTTTTATATCTTGTTTTGCAACAATAGCTTCGTTGATCATTACTTTTAACGCGCTTAGCACGGTTTCTTCGCTCATACTCGGTGCGCCATTATGGTGCACAGCTTGGCTTGGTAAATAAGGGATATGCACAAAGCCCCCTTTGATGTGTGGTTCATGCTCATTGATATGATGTAATAGACCATACATAACGTGATTACACACATATGTACCCGCTGTATTAGAAATGGCGGCTGGGATCTCACTTTGTTGCAGTGCTAATAACATGCGTTTGATAGGTAATTGTGCAAAATATGCGGCAGGAGCATTTTTGACTACGGGGTGATCAATGGGTTGCTTTCCTGCGTTGTCTTTAATTCGGGCATCATCAATATTAATCGCGATACGCTCTATGCTTATTTCACTGCGGCCACCGGCTTGCCCGATACATAATACTAGAACCGGATGATGCTGCTCTATGGCTTTATAAAGCACCTCTAATGAGGTATTAAACTCACACGGTAGCTCAAGGGCTATTACTCGGTGCTTAGCGATTAAATGTTCGTCGAGTTTGCTTACCGCTTGCCACGACGGATTGAGCGATTCGCCGCCAAATGGTGCAAACCCAGTTATCAATACGCAGGGCATGCTTGATGTCAGTTTAGTCATTAAAAACCACCATATACATTAAAATAATATTGACCGTTAATAAGGCCAGCGCAGTAGGTATTTGCACCTTTATAACATGGTATTTGTCTTTTAGGTCGAGTAATGCCGCTGGAATGATATTAAAGTTTGCTGCCATTGGCGTCATTAACGTTCCACAGTAACCACTGTACATCCCAATTGCTACCAGTGGTGCGGCGCTGGCGCCATGACCTTCGATTAAAAAAGGCATAGCAATACCCGCAGTCATTACCGGAAATGCAGCAAACGCATTTCCCATCACCATGGTAAATAACGCCATGCCAACACAATACAGCACCACCAGCATAAAACGATTCTCTGGCGCTATAAATAAAGTAACCAACTCTTTAATTGAGTCTCCTGTTTGCGCCACAATAAACACGCCACCAAGCATTGCTAGCATTTGTGGCAGTATTGCTGCCCAACCGATAGAATCTAGCAGCCGACGGGATTCAGTGACAGCTTCAATCGGATTTCCCCCAGTAATTTTCCAGCCAATAAGTAGCGCAGACACACACGCTATAGTGAGCGATGCGAGAGTTAAATGACGTTGATCAAGTAAGTAATAATCACCAATTGCGATACCATCAAAAGAAACAGTCAGTAATACCGTGATCACGGGTATCATTAATGCGGGAACAAATAATTTATTGCCCAGGCGAGAGGCCGATTGTGTTTGTTGCTGTTCAGTGAGTGGTTGATAACTGCCCATGCTTACTAGGTTTAAGCCCGCTAACAGGGCAATTAATACTACGCTCACACCAACCCATAAATAAGTGTTGGCTTTGCCGAACAAGGCAATAGATACATCACCAAATAAAAAACTGCTACCAAATAACAACCAAAATAATGCTGTGGTGAGCCTTTTTGGATGGTTTGTGTCTTGCAGCGTTCGAACAACTAAAAACATCACAACGAGACCAATTAATAAATAAATGTTCTCAATGGTGATAATTGTAGCGTTTGAGTTAGTTACATCGGTTGTTAGTACTTTACTCATCACATTTCCTGCTGTTTGTAGTGAGCAACAGCCAGAGCTATTTTTGCTTCTAAACGAGATAATCTAAATAAATGAATAATGAGTGCGGCAATGGCGGTCGGAATAGCCCATAAACCAATATGCAGCGGTTCAATACCGGCAATGCCGTTTTCCTTTAAGAAGGCATCCATCAATAGTACAGCACCAAAAGCAATGAAAATGTCTTCTCCAAAGAACATCGCAATATTATCAACGGCAGCTGCATGGGCGCTGATCATGTCTTTTATGGGTTTTGGCAGCTCACCGTGTTTATTGGTCGCGGCACCTAATGCCATGGGGGCTAATAATGGACGAACAGTTTGTGCTTGACCGCCAAGGCTTAATAACCCAAGGGCTGCTGAGCATTCTCGAACGATAAAATACAGGGCTAATATACGTGCGCTGGTGGCACTTTGAATTTGTGCAATCCAGTTTTTCGCATGCTGTTGTAAACCATAGCGCTCTAGCAGTGCGATAACGGGTAAAATAAGAATAAAGCTGGCCAGTTGACGAGAGTTCATAAACTTCTCGCCAAAGGTTTGCAAAAGGGTGAGGATATCTAAATTTACCGCCCAACCAGTTGCAAGGCCAGCAACGGTTACTACAATCAGTGGGTTAAAGCGCAAGGCAAATCCTAGCACAACCACTGGAATGCCAATTAATGGCCAATAATTAAGATCAAACATCATAGTTCCTACACTGTGCTGTGTTTATTATTATTTATTAAGCTGAGCTTTTATTTAGTGATTGGTTATCTGATGCTCAAGTTTCTTAGTGCAATAGTCAATTGTTGTAGGTGAGCGTCAAGTTTTCGCTGCGCAGTATTTGCAGCTGCTAGGTTGACGAATTCAAATCGCACAAAGTCACCAGGTTTAAGTTGTGCAAATTGGTGTTGATCCGCACTTATTATAGTACCAAGTAGCGGGTATCCTCCGGTTGTTTGGCCATCATTTAGCAATACGATAGGCTCACCACTGGGTGTTAGTTGGATAGAGCCCGGGCTAACAGCTAAAGAAGGCAATGAATGTGTATGCATTAATTGATTATGCTCAGTACTGAGCCTTACTCCCATACGATTACTTTGCGGACTGACTTGCCATTTCGTCTGGGCAAAAAAATCACTAAATTGTTGTGATAGTAATTGTTGATGTGGGCCTGAATGGACGCGGATCACACTGCGCTTAGCGGGGGCAATCGCACCACGTTGCGGCCAATTGCCATCAAATGGCGTGATTGGGACTTGATCATTGGCTTGTAAAGGCGCGCCCGTTAGGCCACCAAAACCTGCTGCAATATCGGTGGCTGTTGAATTCATCACTGCATGACAATCAATGCCGCCTTTAATTGCGAGGTAGCTGCGAAAACCTTGCCGAGCGGTGGCAAATGTCAGTGTTTGTCCTTGCTCTACTGGATAACTCCAGCCGGGATAAATACTTACTCCATCAAGCTTTGCTTGCATATCAGCGCCATGCAGCGCAATAACAGTGGCACATTGAAACTGCAATTGCGCTAAGCCTAAAGTGATCTCAATAACACTTTGATTATCATCATTGCCCACTAAACGATTGGCAATGATCATTGCATAAGGGTCAAGCGCACCAGATTGGGCAATTCCTAAATGACGATAGCCATGACGGCCGAGATCTTGAATCGTCATTTGCATTCCGGGCTTTATTACGGTGATCATAATACCGACTCCTTAGTAATAAATTGCAGCGTATCGCCCGGTTGTATTGCGCATGGTGGAGTATTTTCACTGTCAAATAATGCAAAATCACTGTGGCCGATAATATGCCAACCACCGGGCGAATCAGCTGGGTAAATCGCGGTTTGATTAGCGCCAATGGCAACCGAACCTTTGGGCACTCGAGTTCGCGGCTGTGCTCTGCGCGGAGTATGTAATTGACTATTCAGACCGTGCAAATATGCAAAGCCTGGCTGAAAGCCTAAAAACAATACTTGATAATGCCCTTGGCTATGTATATCAATTACTTGTTGTGGCGATAAATTGTGATACTCAGCTACATAGTTTAGATCTGGGCCATAGTCACCACCGTATTGGGTAATAATTTTATGATGCTTACCCTGATAGTCGTGCGGATTTATATTTGCCCACCAAAGTGCTAACTGAGCTTGCCAGTGAGCAAGCGAAGTAGGGTCTATTAAATAAACTGTCAGCGAGTTCATTGCGGGTACTACATCTATAAAGGCGTCGCTGGTGTTGCATTGTTGCACTAGTGCCCAGATTTTTTTTTGAATGCTCAGACTGTCATCGTTTAGGGCAGTGGCATCAAGCAATATGCTGTTATTACTGAGGACACTAATAGTTGGAGAGATAGTTTGTTGATCCATAGCCAAATGTATTTATTATTCTTGAATACCTCAAACTAGCATATAACGTATGAAATGTTTATAGCGATGCGACTAGTTAACAACCTTGCAATATTAACATTACCCAGTGTAGCGCAAACACATTAGTTTGGTTATGGAATGTTCTGGACTAATACACGTAAACTAGATATGTGAGTCAGACTATAAAAAACTGTGGCATATCACTCACTATTGCTTAGAGTAGGTGTTTGATAATGCCACAGTTGTTATAACAACTAATGATGTTAGTAGAATGCATTAAGTTATAATAGCTTACTGCTAATTACTTAACAGCCACTCACTGAGCAAGCGCACACCATAACCTGTGCCGCCTGGTGAAATTTCATCTTTTCCTTTAGTTGCTAGTGCATTACCTGCAATATCTATGTGTACCCAACGAGTTTCACCAGCAAAATGTTGCAAAAAGCTGGCGGCCGTTGTTGCTCCGGGGCCACTTGAGCCTAGGTTTTTAAGATCGGCAATGTCTGAACTTAAGGTTTCTTTATATCCCAGCGGTAAGCGCCATAGGTTTTCGTTTACTTGCATTCCAGCTAAAGTGAGTTGCGTAACAAGCGTATCGTCATCAGAAAACACCGCCGCATAATCGTTACCTACGGCTTTGATTTTAGAGCCGGTAAGGGTGGCAACGTCTATCATGATCTCCGGCTTGAAATATTCACGTGCATACCACATTGCATCACTTAATACTAAGCGTCCTTCTGCATCAGTATTAACAATCTCAACGCTTAAACCTTCTGCGGTGCGAACCACATCACCAGGGGCAACAGCGTATTGCGACACCATATTGGCAGCCATACCCATAACGGCAACAATGTTTTTGTCAGCTTTTGCAAGCGCCATTGCTTTGATAGTCCCAAGTACAGCGGCGGCGCCAGCCATATCAGATTTCATACGCGCAATTGATGCGCCTGTTTTGATACTATAACCACCAGAGTCAAAGGTGATCCCTTTACCAACCAGAGCAATAGGGGTCGCGTTTGAGCCTTTGTAATGTGCAACGACTAAGCGAGCGCCTTGTTCGCTGCCACGCCCGACAGCTTCAAGTGCCCCCATACCTAGTTCTATTAATTGCTTAGGCTCTAAAATAGTGATTTCTACACCTAGAGACTCAAGCTCTTTTGCCGCACTAGCAAAGTCAACAGGAGTCATTTCGCTGGCCACTTCTGAGGTTAAATCACGTGCTAAAAACACTCCTGCTTGAATGCTTTCAAGTTCAGAATAGTTACGTTTTGTTTGCTTGGAATTACTAACGTCAAAATGATAACTGACAGTGTGAGTGTTCGGAGTTTGTTTATATTTTTCAAAACGATGGTCGCGTAAATTTGCACCGTGTGCAAAGTGAGCACTAAGTACACTGTTATTGTTTACGCCTTCAACGTCATCGAATGCAACCGCAGCAGTTGTTGTTTTACTGCTCATTAATCGCGCATGAATATTACCACCTAGTTTGGTCATTAACGCTCTATCAAGCTTATCTTGCTTACCGGTACCAACAATTAGCACGCGTTTATAGTCACTATTATAAGGTGCAATTAATTCAACAGTACTGGCGTATTTGCCACTAAAACTTTCATTTTCAATAGCGTGCTGTAATTGAGCATTGAACTTTTTATTGTTTGAGTTAAATGCGGTATTGCTCCCATCCTCACTGTAAAACAACACTAATGCTTGTGCATTACTATCAAGCTTGGAAGAAAAATTAAACTCTGCAGCATGGCTTTGCGTACTAAGTGCAAGGGCAATTGATAATGCAGAAAAAGCAATAAGGTTTTTCATATTTGTACCTTTATTAAATAAACACGTTTTACCTCATTTATTCGCATAGGTGAAGTCGGATTCGGTAAAGCCGCAATAATGAGCGATAAAATAACCCACATTCCTGAAATAATATGTTCTGCTTCAAGGTCTACTAAAATGAAGCAACAAATAGAAAGAGGTAGAGTATGTTGGCAGCAAAGAATTGGCTTAAATTAACCACTTTAACAATTTTGTTCAGTGCGGCAAGTTATGGTGTTTCCCTTAACAATGAAAAAGATAATGATATTCAAGCAACAATGCATTTAGAAACCATGGTACTTGGTTCTGGTTGCTTTTGGGGGGCAGAAAAACGTTATGAAGCGCTTCCTGGTGTAATTGATGCAAAATCAGGCTATGCCGATGGTAAGGGTTTTAAAGCAACTTATCGTAATATTACCCAATCAACGCGCAAGTTCGATGAAAATAATTACGCTGAAGTTGTTCAGGTTACTTACAATAGCAATATAATCAGTGCTGCAACGTTATTAAAAAGTTATTTTGAAAGTCATGATCCAACGCAAAAAAATCGTCAAGGAAATGATATTGGTACGCAGTACCGTTCAATTATTTTAACCACTACTGAGCAACAAGCTGCACTGGCTGAAGAATTAAAACAACAGTATCAAGATAAACTAACCCAAGCCGGGTATGGCTCTATAAAAACCATTATAAAACCATTAACGGCATTTTTTCCGGCTGAGGAATATCACCAAGACTACTTAGTTAAAAATCCTAATGGCTATTGCCCTGATCATTCAACAGGCGTTGTATTTGAAAAACGCAGTGATGATAAAGTTGATAATACGGCTTTACTTGCAGGAAAGCAGATAGTGATCATTGATTCACGAGATTATTGCCCTTATTGTGAAAAACTCAAAAAAGATGTGTTAAATGATTACCAAGGCACCATTGCCGTCACTTATCGTAAAGCCGATCAACTTGATGGTTTAACGATTAAATCAGCGACCTGGGCCACCCCAACAATCTTATTTTTAGAAGATGGTAAAGAGGTTTATGGTCGCCAAGGTTATGTGTCTAGCGAAGAGTTTTATAAAGCACTTGGCGCATTTAAATTAGGGGATAGTGAAGCATATACAGTGGCATTTAAAGCCCGTACAGACAGCCCGTTTTGTAAACAGTACGATATTTTTAAAAATACCCCGGACGGTATTTTTATAGATAAACTCAGTGGTGTACCACTGTTTGATACTCGGGATCGGTTCAAATCGGGCACCGGGTGGCTGTCATTTACTCACCCCATCAAAGACAGTGTGACCATGCATGAAGACAATAGTTACGGTATGCAACGTATTGAAATTAAATCTAAATCTACGGGTATTCATTTAGGGCATTTGTTCCCAGGTGAAGGCCCAAAAGGTGAAGATCGTTATTGTATCAATGCAACTGTGTTAGATTTTGTCGCTCGCAAAGACACCTAACAGATTAGAATAATGGCTGAGGAAATTGCAGAGTAAGGCTTCAAAATAAACTATTTTTACGATAAACCCATTGAGCTGGGTTTATCGTATTTAATGAGTTGTATATCAAATTATAAGAGTACAATTAATGTCGGATCATCACTGTTATTGGCTTTATTTTAAGTGTTTAAATGTGTCTAGCAGCCATTTTATAAATAGCTCAAGCTGTGCATTTGCCTCGCCAGGGTAGTGCTGTACTAAATAGTATTTATCCTTGGTTACTAATGGTTCATCAGTAAAGTTGCACAACCAGCCTTCGTCAAACCATGTTTGACTAATAGGCAAAGGAATTAGCGCTATACCCATACCTTGTTGCGCTGCACGGGCAACACCAAACATACTATCTACTTGTATAATTTGCTTGGGTGAAAAGTCATCAAGGCCTGCATGTTCAGCCCATTGATGCCAAGCCCAAGGACGCGCTTTGTGCAAAATTAACGGCACTTGTTGTAATGCTTCAAGTGGCTTTTTGTGCCACTGTTGCCAATTTTCTTTATTACAAGCCGGTGTGTATTGTAATGAAAACAGCTCGTGGACAACGCCTTCAATTGGCTTCGAAGACGACAGCACAATAGATAAATCACTTTGTTTAGTTAACTCTTTACGCGTTTTCATGGTGTTTAGTTGTAAATTGGTTTTAGGGTGCTCAACAGTCCACTCGCTCAGTTTCGGCATTAATAACTCACTGGCAAAAAACTCTGGCAAAGTAATGCTGATGGTTATATTTTCTTGCAGCTGACTAAATTCGTTAATGGTTTTTTCGAGTGCTTTTATAAGTGGTGATACCGAGTCATAAAAGTTTTTCCCCGCAGCTGTGAGTCTAATTGAGCGTGTTTGGCGCTCAAACAACTCAATCCCTAACTGTTCTTCTAGTTGCTTTATTTGATGACTAACAGCAGATGGAGTCAAATAAAGCTGATTGGCGGCTTCTTTAAAGCTTAGCGTTCTTGCCGCAAAACAAAATGAACGCAATCCTCTGATAGGTGTTTGCATGATAATACTATTTAATTAACTCATACCGTTAGTTAAGCAATTATTAACCCAATTTGCAAAGTACGCACAAGATTTGTATGGGTTATCGTGAATTAGTGCATTTATGCTTAAAAAGCACACTTTAAAAGTTTATTTAATCTACAAAGCTGAGTTTGACAGCTAGATAGTTAGTTATTTTACTTTTTATGCATTACAGATAGTGGGTGGTTTTTCACGATTATGGGGCACAAACAGTTTTTTTGCCATAACATGGTGCACCTTGCAATAGGATAAAAAAAATCCCTCTTGCGAGGGATTTTGGGTAACTCAGCGCCATTGGCACTGGGAATGAGGTCGGTACAGGGTGGACCTGAGCGTTAAATTAAAAAACCATCTCAGGGATTTCACCATCAACAAGTAATTTACCTGCTGTTTTACTAATAATTTCATCAACTGACACGCCCGGTGCGCGTTCTAAAAGATGAAATGCGCCGTCTTTGACTTCTAACACGGCTAAATCTGTTACTATTTTCTTCACACAGTTAACACCAGTTAAAGGTAAAGAGCAACTTTCTAGCAGTTTCGAGTCACCATGTTTACTTGCATGGGTCATAGTAACGATAATATTTTTTGCACCAGCGACAAGGTCCATCGCGCCGCCCATGCCTTTGATCAACTTTTTAGGGATCATCCACGATGCGATACTACCGTTTTGGTCAACTTCAAATGCACCTAGAACAGTTAAGTCTACATGACCTCCACGGATCATTGCAAAACTATCTGCACTATTAAATATGGCTGCGCCTTTAGCTGCTGTCACGGTTTCTTTACCCGCGTTTATCATATCTGCATCAAGCTCTGCTTTAGTAGGGTATTGCCCCATGCCTAGTAAGCCATTTTCAGACTGTAACATCACTTCAATGTTATCAGGTACGTAGTTTGCCACTAACGTAGGAATACCGATACCGAGGTTAACGTAATAACCGTCTTGTAGTTCTTGTGCAACGCGCATTGCGACTTGTTCACGTGATAATGCCATAATTATTGCTCCTTAATCGCGAGTGGTTACACGTTCAATGCGTTTTTCAAAGTTACCTTTGATCACGCGATTAACAAAAATACCAGGGGTGTGAATTTGGCTTGGTTCTAATTCACCCGGTTCAACAATTTCTTCTACTTCGGCAACGGTAATTTTACCTGCTGTTGCGGCCATTGGATTAAAGTTCATGGCAGTATGGCGAAACACTAAATTACCATAACGGTCCGCTTTCCATGCTTTTACAATGGCAAACTCACCAGTGATTGATTCTTCTAAGATATAAGGGCGTCCGTTAAATTCTTTTACATCTTTACCTTCTGCCACAGGCGTACCGTAACCTGTCGCTGTATAAAAAGCAGGAATGCCAGCACCACCGGCACGCATTTTTTCAGCCAGCGTACCTTGCGGAGTAAGCTCGACATCAATCTCGCCGCTCAACAATTGCTGTTCGAATAGGGCATTTTCACCCACGTAGGAGGCAATAATTTTTTTAATTTGCTTGTCGTGCAATAAAATACCTAAACCAAAATCATCTACACCGCAATTATTCGATACCACAGTAAGTTCTTTGGTTTGTTTACGTTTGATTTCGCTGATCAATCCCTCAGGGATACCGCATAAACCAAAACCACCAGCGATAATGGTATCGCCATCTTTTAAGCCTTCCATTGCAGCTTCATAACTTGAAACCACTTTATCGAAACCGGCCATGGGCCCACTCCTTATTTGTAATTATATGACTACTAATTTAAGGCTAAATATAGACTATTGATCAGTAGTTTGATTTTTAAGTGCCAAGGATACCTTGCTCACAGGTTGTTTATTTAATGCCGTGCAAATTGCCCAACCAGCTTTAGCCAGTCTTTCTAAATCAATTCCATGCTCTATGCCAAGTCCTTGTAGCAAGTAAACTACATCTTCAGTGGCAACATTTCCTGACGCACCCTTTGCATAAGGGCAGCCACCAAGGCCTGCAACTGCACTGTCAACCGTTGCTATACCTCGCTTTAAGGCAGTGTAAATATTTGTGAGCGCTTGACCATAAGTGTCGTGAAAATGAACAGCTAACAATGACTTATCAATTTCAGCTAGTAGTACGTCCAACAGCTCATCGACCTTTTTTGCGGTACCTACGCCAATAGTGTCACCTAGGCTTACTTCGTAACAACCAAGGTCTAATAACTTTTGACATACTTGTAGTACGCGCTGCGGATCGATATCGCCTTCGTATGGGCAGCCAAGCACACAACTAACATAACCACGAACACGAATATTATGTGATTTAGCAAAGGCCATTACATCAGTAAAGCGGGCTATGCTTTGGTCAATTGAGCAGTTAATATTCTTCTGACAAAAGGCTTCACTGGCAGCGGTAAAAATAGCAAATTCTTTAATACCTACAGCATGGGCTGCTTCTGCACCTTTTAAGTTAGGCGTAAGTGCCGTTAAATTAGTCGTAGGTAAATCAAGCGCACTGATCACATTGCTGGAATCGGCCATTTGTGGCACCCATTTCGGTGATACAAATGCGCCTGCTTCAATGTCTTTAACACCTGCATCAGCAAGAGCGTTAATTAAGGTTACCTTATCTTGGGTAGTTACTGCACGCTCGTTTTGTAAGCCATCACGGGCACCCACTTCAACAATGCGAACATGACTTGGTAGTGTACTATTCATCTGCTGCGCTCTCATCGCTGACAATTGCTAATAGGGCACCATGACTCACCAGAGCACCTTCTGCAAAACAATAGCTTTGCAATACACCATCATGGGGGGCGGTAAGCGTATATTCCATTTTCATTGCTTCGATGATCACCACAGCATCACCTTTTGTGATGGTGCTGCCAACGTCAATAAGGTGTTTTACAACGGTACCATTAAGTGGTGCTGCAAGCGGTAGGGCATCGCTTTCGTGATCACTGATATAGTGTTTATCAAAAATATCAAAGGTAGTTTGCAATGCCTTGTACATTACTGTGATGCTATTGTCTGCAGTAACCACATGGGCGATATGTTTATTGCCATTGATAAATACACTACACAGGTTATTGTCGATACTGCCAGAGGTTGTATAGTCAACCTCATCGATGCGGACTGTGTACCCCGCTTGATGAGCTGTTGCAGTGATCGCATTATCAACGAATGGCACCTTGATTGTTGCTTCTGCATTGAGTTTAAAACCAGCTAGACTGTCCCATGCGTTCTGAGTTCCTTGACGATTAAGCCCAGTTAAATAGCTAAATGCAGCTATAATGCGGCTGCTAACAGCGTGTTGTTGATTAACTTTAAGCAACGCATCGCCTTGCTCTTCAATAAAGTGAGTATCAGGAGCGCCTTGCTTAAAGGTTGCATGGTTAGCAAGGGTGTGTAAGAAGCTCACATTACAACTAAAGCCCGCTAAATGAAATTGTTCAAGGGCTGTGCTTAATCGTGCTAAAGCTTGCTCGCGCGAGTCATCATGAACGATCAATTTAGCGATCATAGGATCGTAAAATGGACTGATCTCATCCCCTTGCATGATCCCAGTATCAATGCGTACATACTCAGATTGAACTGGTATATACAAGCCATTGATGGTACCAGAGCAAGGAATAAAGTCATTGCTTGGATCTTCGGCGTAAATACGCGCTTCAAAGCTATGGCCCTGTAATTGGATATCACTTTGTTGCATGGGTAATGGGTTACCTGCGGCGACGTTAATTTGCCAATTAACTAAATCGACACCAGTCACCATTTCAGTAACAGGGTGCTCAACTTGCAGCCGGGTGTTCATTTCCATAAAGAAGAATTCATCGCCACACAGTAAAAACTCCACCGTGCCTGCACCTCGGTAATTGATCGCAAGTGCACAGCGTACTGCGGCTTCGCCCATTTCTTTGCGTAGTTCGTCAGATAAACCAGGCGCGGGGGCTTCTTCAATCACCTTTTGATGGCGGCGTTGTAATGAACAATCACGATCACCTAAGTACACACAGTTACCGTGATTATCAGCAAACACTTGCACTTCAACATGGCGTGGTTTATTAACATAGCGCTCAAGTAGTACTAAGTCGTTACCAAAACCGGCGATTGCCTCACGCTGTGCACCTTGTAGAGCACTGATAAAGTCTTTTGCATGTTCAACCACGCGCATGCCTTTACCACCGCCACCAAAGGCTGCTTTGATAAGCACTGGGTAACCAATTTTTTCAGCTTCAGCTTGTAAAAACGCAGGATCTTGTTTGTCACCATAATAACCAGGTACTAATGGTACATTCGCGGCTGCCATTATTTCTTTGGCGCGGGTTTTTGAGCCCATTGCTTCGATACTGCTCGCTGGTGGGCCTATAAACGCAATATTATTGGCTTCACAGGCCTTTGCAAATTCACTGTTCTCAGATAAAAAGCCGTAACCAGGGTGAATGCAATCAGCACCTGCATCCAGTGCTACTTGGATAATTTTATCAGCTACCAAATAGGAGTCTTTACTCGGCGCTGCGCCAATATGGTAGGCTTCATCGGCGAGTTTTACATGTTGTGAATTTTTATCTGCATCAGAGTAAACCGCCACAGTGGTTAAGCCCATTTGCTTTGCGGTACGCATAACCCGACAGGCAATTTCGCCGCGATTAGCAATAAGAATTTTTTGTAATGATTGTGTGCTCATGGTGATCCCTATTTTTGCCAATTTGGTGGGCGTTTTTCAAAAAAGGCAGATAACCCTTCTTGACCTTCTTCAGATACGCGAATTTTGGCGATACGCTCTGCGGTTAAATTTATGATTTGTTCATTAATATCATGGCCAGCTACATCGTTGATCAATTGTTTTGCTGCGCGAACCGCGACAGGGCCGTTGTTGATCAGTGTTTCGAGTAGTTGATCAAGCGCGCATTCAAGTTTACCGGTTACTTGATGAATTAAGCCTAATTGCTTGGCTGTGTGGGCATCAAAAATCTCAGCGGTTAAAAAATAACGACGTGCAGCGCGCTCGCCAATGGCTCTGATCACATACGGGCTGATTACAGCTGGAATGAGGCCAAGTTTTACTTCGCTTAAACAAAACTGTGCATTGTCTTGGCATATGGCTATGTCACAACAGGCAATTAAGCCCAGTGCGCCGCCAAATGCCGCGCCTTGCACAGCACATACCGTTGGCAGTGGGCTGCTGGCTAATACATGCATTAATTTGGCAAGTTGTTTTGAATCCGCAAGATTCTCACTGAAGTCATTGTTTGCCATGGACTTCATCCAATTAAGATCAGCCCCTGCAGAGAAATGCTCTCCCTCAGTTTTTAAAACAAGGGCGCGTACATTTAAGCTATTAGCATGCTCTATACATTGAATAAGTTCTTGGATCACTTGCTCGTTAAAGGCATTGCGCTTTTCAGGGCGACTTAAAACGAGTACAGCCACATTTGATTTAGTTATTTGTAGTGTTACTGACATACTCACGTCCTTACATTCTAAATACGCCGAATTGCGAATCACGTTTTGGTGCATTGGCTGCAGCACTGAGAGCTAAACCTAGCACACTTCGGGTATCTGCTGGATCGATGATACCGTCATCCCACAAACGGGCGCTGGCATAGTATGGATGACCTTGTTGCTCGTATTGCTCGATAATCGGCTGTTTAAACTCGCTGATTTGCTCATCAGTCATGCTTTGGCCTTTACGGGCTAAACCATCTTGTTTGACTTGCGCCATAACGCCTGCTGCTTGTTCGCCGCCCATCACAGAAATACGCGCATTAGGCCACATCCACATCATAGTCGGTTCAAACGCACGACCACACATGCCATAGTTACCTGCGCCATAAGAGCCGCCAATTAATACGGTAAATTTTGGAACATCAGCACACGAAACAGCCATCACCATTTTAGCGCCGTGTTTAGCAATGCCTTCGGCTTCGTATTTTTTACCTACCATAAAGCCGGTAATATTTTGTAAAAACACCAGTGGAATATTTCGTTGTGCGCACAGCTGTATAAAGTGCGCGCCTTTTTGAGCTGACTCACTAAACAAAATGCCATTGTTAGCAACAATCCCAACCGGATGACCATAGATTTTCGCAAACCCAGTCACTAAGGTATCGCCAAAGTAACGTTTAAACTCATCAAATGAAGAATCATCCACGGTACGCGCAATCACTTCACGAACATCAAATGGCTTTTTAAGATCGGTGCCAACAATGCCGTATAATTCGTTAATATCATAACGCGGTGCTTTTACTTGCTCTAATATTGGCGAAGTAGGGCGTTGATAATTAATTCGTTCAATACATTGGCGAGCAATTGATAACGCATGAGCGTCATTTTCAGCGTAATGATCGGCAACCCCTGATGTTTTACAGTGCACATCAGCGCCGCCAAGTTCTTCTGCGGTTACCTCTTCACCTGTAGCCGCTTTTACCAGCGGTGGGCCGGCTAAAAATATTGTGCCTTGCTCTTTTACAATGATGCTTTCGTCGGCCATTGCAGGCACGTACGCGCCACCTGCGGTACATAAACCCATAACGACTGCAATTTGTGGAATGCCTTTGCCCGACATACGCGCTTGATTATAAAAAATACGACCAAAGTGCAGTTTGTCAGGAAATACATCATCTTGCTCAGGTAGGTTGGCACCACCTGAATCAACCAAATATATACACGGTAGGTGACACCGCTCGGCAATATCTTGTGCGCGTAAATGTTTTTTAACGGTTAGTGGAAAATAGGTGCCGCCCTTAACTGTCGCATCATTGGCGATGATCATACATTCAACGCCTTTAACACGACCAATACCAGCAACTACACCGGCACAAGGAATCGCTTGCTCATAAACACCAAAGGCTGCAAATTGTGAAATCTCTAAAAATGGTGAACCTTCGTCAAGTAAGGTACTAATGCGTTCACGCACGAACATTTTACCACGGCTTTCATGGCGTTCTATTAACGCTACGCCACCACCTTGGCTGATCTCGCTTACTTTATCGCGTAAATCATCAACCAGTGCCGCCATATTTTTATGATTTTGCAAAAACTGCGGGTCGTGAGGGTTGACGCTTGATTTTAAAATAGTCATAGCGCTTATCCTTAACGGCTTTCAGTAAATAATTCGCGACCAATTAGCATGCGACGAATTTCCGAGGTACCGGCACCAATTTCATAAAGCTTAGCGTCACGCAATAGGCGGCCAGTGGCGTATTCGTTGATATAACCGTTACCACCGAGAATTTGAATAGCATCAAGTGCCATTTTAGTTGCCAGCTCTGCCGCATATAAAATTGCGCCTGCGGCATCTTTACGGGTCGTTTCACCGCGATCACATGAACGCGCAACAGTGTATACATAAGAGCGAGCTGCATTCATTTGTGTATACATGTCGGCTACTTTGCCTTGTATCAGCTGAAATTGACCAATCGGTGTATCAAACTGCTTACGTTCATGAATATAAGGTACAACAATATCCATACAGGCTTGCATGATACCCAGCGGGCCTGCCGCTAGCACAACACGTTCATAATCAAGGCCACTCATTAGTACCTTAACGCCTTCGTTTAAATTGCCAAGGATGTTCTCTTCTGGTACTTCACAGTTTTCGAACACTAATTCACAGGTATTTGAGCCGCGCATCCCGAGTTTGTCGAGTTTTTGGGCGGTAGAAAAACCAGGGAAATTACTCTCAACAATAAATGCGGTGATGCCTTTAGCGCCAGCGGTTAAATCAGTTTTAGCATAGATCACTAAAGTATGCGCATCTGGACCATTGGTGATCCACATTTTATTACCGTTTAAAATGTACTTATCGCCTTTTTTCTCGGCTTTAAGTTTCATTGATACTACGTCAGAGCCTGCGTTAGGCTCACTCATGGCAAGGGCACCAATGTGCTCACCACTAATTAATTTAGGTAAGTATTTTTCTTTTTGTGCTTGCGTGCCATTGCGATTAATTTGATTAACACACAGGTTAGAATGAGCACCGTAACTTAGGCCGATAGAGGCACTCGCTCGGCTAATTTCTTCCATTGCGATTACGTGCTCTAGATAACCTAAACCGGCACCACCGAGCTCTTCGGGTACGGTCATACCTAATACACCCATTTCGCCAAGTTGTGGCCAAAGCTGATTAGGAAACGCATTATCAAGATCGGTTTTTTCAGCTAAAGGGGCAATTTCTTGGCTAGCAAAACTGTTTACATGATCGCGGATCATATCTGCGGTTTCGCCAAGGCCAAAGTTCATTTCTTTATATAGTGAAATAGTGCTCATGATTCATTCCTGTGTGAGAGACTGTTAATGAATAGTCATTTAATCGTTATTGTTTAAAACTAGTTATTCATCTAATTGATTTAAGGTGTCGCGACAACGACGCTCTGCGGTTACTAATTCCATCAAGACAACTTTAATATCATCCATTTGTTGGCTTAGGTCAGCTTTTTTATCTGAAATTAAGTCAAGCATAGTCACTAACTGTTTAGCGCTGGATTTATCGGCATCATAAAGTTCAAACAAACGGCCTGTTTCAGCTAAGGTAAAACCTAACCGCTTGCCACGTAAAATAAGTTTTAAACGCACTTTATCGCGTTTTGAATAAATACGGGTTTGGCCATTACGCTCAGGTGAAATTAAGCCCTGATCTTCGTAAAAGCGAATTGAGCGGGTGGTTATATCAAACTCTTTAGCCAGTTCACTGATACTAAAGGTTTGTTCATTGCTTGCCGGTTCGGCGGCTGAACTTGCAAAGTTTGTTTGATTATCTTGATTCATAGTGTTTTTACCTCATTCGAATAACCCCAATATAAGTGAAGTTTACGTAAAGGTAAAGTGGATTGTAGAACTTATACTTTAGACTAATAACCTAAAGCCATAAATAGCAGGTGTAACCTGTATTAATGCAGCTTGCAGGGGCGCTGTTTGTATTAGGCTACAGCAAAATAAAGATATGTTTACACTTTTGTTGGGCGCAAAAACCTTGATTTTAGATTTACGTTGGCGTAAACGTAAATATTATGTATGCTCATAAGCAGATTATAAATACAGTGTTTGGCTAATCTCTGCATATGAATATAGCCAATTATAAAATGGAGCCTTTTTTATGACTACCGAAGCCGTTGTTATTGTAGCAGCAAAACGCACCCCAATGGGTGGTTTTATGGGAGCCCTTAGTGATGCAGCCGCCACTGAGTTAGGTGCAACAGCCATTGCCAGTGCGCTTGCTGACACCGGATTAAGCGATACAGCTATTGATGAAGTGATCATGGGCTGTGTATTACCGGCAGGTTTAGGTCAAGCGCCAGCACGTCAAGCAATGTTAAAAGCAGGTCTTGCGCGCAGTACTGGCGCTACGACCATCAACAAAGTATGTGGTTCAGGTTTAAAGGCCGCCATGCTTGCACATGATTTAATTAAAGCCGGTTCAATTAACAGCGCGGTTGCAGGTGGCATGGAAAGCATGACCAACTCGCCATATTTTATTCCTAAAGCGCGTGGCGGTATGCGTATGGGCCATGGCGAAATTAAAGATCACATGATGAGTGATGGCCTAGAAGACGCATACGATAATAAAGCGATGGGCTGTTTTGCTCAAGATACGGCTGATGAATACGGTATTGGCCGCGAGCAAATGGATGAATTTGCACTTAATTCACTGACCAAAGCAAATGCTGCGATTGCAAATGGCGATTTTGTAAATGAAATTGCGCCGCACACTATTAGCTCTCGTAAGGGCGATGTAACCATCAGCATTGACGAGCAACCAGGTAATGCACGCCCAGAAAAAATTCCCGGTTTGCGTGCTGCGTTTAAAAAAGACGGCACCATCACTGCGGCTAATTCATCGTCAATTTCAGACGGTGGCGCAGCCCTTATTTTAATGAGTGAATCGCACGCCAAAGCACAAGGGCTTACGCCACTGTGTCGTATTGTTGCGCACAGTACCCATTCTCAAAAACCAAGTGAGTTTACTCTTGCTCCTGTTGGCGCAATGAATACTTTGCTCGCAAAAGCAGGCTGGACAACTGACGACGTTGACTTATGGGAAATTAACGAAGCATTCGCCATGGTAACAATGTTGGCGATTAATGAATTAAAACTTGATGCCAGTAAAGTGAATGTTAATGGTGGTGCTTGTGCACTTGGCCACCCAATTGGTGCTAGCGGCGCACGTATTTTAGTGACACTTATCCATGCTCTTAAAAATCGTGGCCTGAAAAAAGGCGTAGCGTCTTTATGTATTGGCGGTGGCGAGGCGGTCGCACTGGCGGTTGAAGCACTATAAATTAGTTAAATTTAAACTCTTACAGCCGTAGGCTCTTTTAACAATAACTACTGCGGCTTAATTTATTACCCTCTGGGGAGGAGTGCGTTATGCACCAAGTACCATTACTGATCAACGGCGAATTTGTTCAATCAACATCAGATCAACTGATTGACGTTATTAATCCAGCAAACCAAGAAGTGTTAGCACAAGTACCGTGTGCTACCGACGCTGAAATGGATGCGGCTATCGCATCAGCCAAAGACACCTTTAAAAGCTGGAAAGATGTGCCAATTACTGAACGTGCGCGCATTATGATGAAGTATGCAGCACTTTTAAAAGAGCACCACGATGAACTAGCCACCATTATTTGCCATGAATTAGGCAAAACCTTTGAAGATGCCAAAGGCGATGTTTGGCGTGGTATTGAAGTGGTTGAGCAAGCAGCTAATGCGCCATCTTTAATGATGGGCGAAACCATGGAAAACGTGGCCCGTAAAATCGATACTTACTCATACATGCAACCACTGGGTGTGTGCGCGGGTATTACGCCGTTTAACTTCCCAGCGATGATCCCACTATGGATGTTCCCACTGGCGATTGTCTGTGGTAACACCTTTATTTTAAAACCCTCTGAGCAAGATCCGCTGACGCCAATGCGACTCGCTGAACTGTTCATTGAAGCCGGCGCACCAGCAGGTGTATTACAAGTTGTTCATGGCACTAAAGTACAAGTTGACCGCTTATTAGAAGATCCCGCAGTACGTGCAATTTCGTTTGTTGGCTCGTGTGGCGTAGGTGAATACATTTACTCTAAAGGCACGGCTAATTTAAAACGTGTACAAGCCTGTGTCGGTGCTAAAAACCACATGGTGATCATGCCTGATGCAAGTCGCTCACATGTAGTTAATAACCTTGTTGGTGCCTCTGTTGGTGCTGCGGGTCAGCGTTGTATGGGTATTTCAGTGGCGGTGTTTGTTGGCCAAGCGAAAGACTGGGTTGAAGACATCAAAGCCGGTTTTGCCAATGTGCGCCCGGGTGTGTGGGATGACAAAGATGCAGCCTATGGTCCGCAAACATCGACCGCAGCCAAAGCGCGTATTTTGTCACTGATTGCACAAGGTAAAGAGCAAGGTGCAACGTGTTTAATTGATGGCTCTGATTTTACTGTTGCAGGCTATGAAAAAGGTAACTGGGTAGGACCTACCTTATTTACTGACGTCACCACTGAGATGGATTTATACAAAGAAGAAATTTTTGGCCCAGTACTGGCGTGTATGTTTGTTGATTCGCTTGATGAAGCAATCGCGCTTATAAATGATTCTCCATTTGGTAATGGCACGTCGTTATTCACTTCAAGTGGTGCGGTTGCGCGTAAGTTCCAACATGAGATTGAAGTCGGTCAAGTGGGTATTAACGTACCAATTCCTGTGCCACTGCCATTCTTTTCGTTCACCGGTTGGAAAGGTTCATTCTATGGCGATACGCATACGTACGGTAAGCAAGGTATTCGTTTTTATACTGAGACCAAAACAATTACTTCACGTTGGTTTGAAGACGAGATTGCCTCTGGTCCAAACATGAGCATTAATCTTAAATAACTAATTTAACTTACTCCACATAATAAAAAAGAGGGGCACGAAGGCTATTTCACACACAATATTGCCTTCGTTGCTCTTCACGAATATCTAATTTGACAACGCAATTATAAACAAGAGGTCTCCAATGGACTTTAATTTAACTGAAGATCAGCAAGCATTTGCTCAAACAGCTCGTCAATTCGCAGAATCAGCACTGGCTCCTTATGCAGCAAAATGGGACCGCGAACATATTTTTCCAAAAGATACCATTAAAGCTGCAGGTGAACTGGGTTTCTGTGGTTTGTATACGCCAGAGGAAGCAGGCGGTTTAGGCCTGTCGCGCTTAGATTCAAGTATTATTTTTGAACAGTTGGCGATGGGGTGTACAGCTACAACCGCAATGTTGACCATTCACAATATGGCGACCTGGATGATTGCAAGTTTTGGTACTGAGCAAACAAAAGCTCAATATTGTGATCAACTTGTTATGGGTGAGCTACTAGCTTCTTATTGTTTAACAGAGCCTGGTTCAGGCTCCGATGCAGCCTCATTGAAAACAAAAGCGGTTCGTGATGGCGATGATTACGTGATCAATGGCTCAAAAATGTTTATCTCAGGCGCAGGCGAGACCGAAGTGTTAGTAGTTATGGCGCGTACTGGCGGTGAAGGTGCGGCGGGTATTTCTGCGTTTGTAGTACCGGCTGATGCCAAAGGCGTTGAATACGGTAAAGCAGAAGAAAAAATGGGCTGGAATGCGCAGCCAACACGACTAATTAGTTTTGAAGATGTACGCATACCTGCTCATAATTTATTAGGTCAAGAAGGTGAAGGCTTTAAGTTTGCAATGCAAGGCCTTGATGGCGGGCGTATTAATATTGCAACTTGTTCAATTGGCACTGCCCAAGCGGCACTTGAAACAGCCCGTGAATACTTAAAAGAACGCACACAATTTGGTAAACCGTTGGCTGCTTTTCAAGCGCTGCAATTTAAAATTGCCGATATGAATACCGAGCTTGTTGCGGCGCGTCAAATGGTGCGTTTAGCGGCTTTTAAACTTGATAATAATGACAGCGAAAAAACCACTTATTGCGCCATGGCAAAGCGTTTTGCCACTGATGTAGGTTTTACTGTGTGTAATGACGCACTACAAATTCATGGTGGTTATGGTTATATCAAAGAATATCCACTGGAGCGCCACGTTCGTGATGTGCGCGTTCATCAAATTCTTGAAGGTACTAACGAGATCATGCGGGTGATTATTGCACGTCGTATTTTAGCTGAATCAGCAGCCGATATTTTATAAGGAGCGCGAAATGTCAAACCCAAGTATTGAATTAACCATTGAAGGTCACGTAGCGATTTTAACCATGTCTAATCCGCCAGCGAATACCTGGACTAAAGACACGTTAATTGCCTTAAAAAATATGGTAAATGAGCTCAATGACAATAAAAATGTTTACTCCTTAGTGATCACCGGTGAAGGTGAAAAGTTCTTCAGTGCTGGTGCTGATTTAAATGTATTTGCTGGTGGCGATAAAGGCGTAGCAGCGACTATGTCGCAAGTATTTGGTGACGCATTTGAAGCATTAACTGCATTTCGAGGTGTATCCATTGCCGCGATCAATGGCTATGCCATGGGTGGTGGTCTAGAAGTAGCGTTAGCATGTGATATTCGCATTGCAGAAGAGCAAGCACAAATGGCACTACCAGAAGCCAAAGTAGGTTTACTACCGTGTGCGGGTGGCACGCAAAACCTAGCATGGTTAGTTGGTGAAGGCTGGGCTAAACGTATGATCTTATGTGGTGAGCGTCTAAAAGCAGATAAAGCCCTACAAATCGGCTTAGTTGAAGAAGTGGTACCACAAGGCGAAAGTCTTGCAGTGGCACTTAAATTAGCTACTCAAGTGGCAGATCAAAGTCCTGTTGCTGTTAGTGCCTGTAAAACCCTGATCCAAAAGGGCCGCACTCAGCCAATGGCGCATGTATTACCGCTTGAACGTGAGTTATTTGTTGGTTTGTTTGATACACAAGATCAACAAGAAGGGGTTAATGCCTTCCTAGAAAAACGCAAAGCAAATTGGGTGAATGGCTAATGATTGAGTTAACGCAATTAAACTCACCAGATGCGCCCGTGGTGTTTGAAACTGCGAGCGCTGCAAACGGTTCACTCATTGGTTTTGCCACGCTCAACTCCCCTAAATCGTTAAATGCACTTAATTTTGAGATGATCAAATTATTAGCGCCGCAACTTAACGCATGGGCGGCTGACAGTAATGTTGCGATGGTGATACTTAAAGGGGCAGGGGATAAAGCATTTTGTGCCGGTGGTGATGTAGTCAGCCTGCATAATGCTATGAACAGTGGTGAACCGGCAAATCTAATAGAAGATTACTTTGCTCACGAATATCGCCTTGACCACCTCATTCATTGTTATGATAAACCGATCCTTGTTTGGGGTAATGGTATTGTGATGGGCGGCGGTTTAGGCTTAATGGCGGGTGCAAGTCATCGTGTGGTAACTGAGAACTCACGTATAGCTATGCCTGAGCTAACAATTGGTTTATACCCAGATGTAGGCGGCAGTTATTTTCTACATAAAATGCCTGAACATGTCGGCTTATTTTTGGGGTTAACTGCAGCGTCTATTAATTGTGACGATGCAATGTATGTGGCATTAGCTGATCACTACCTCAAAGCGGATAAATACGACACTCTGATTGAGCAATTGTGCAGCATTAAGTGGGGTAAAACGGCTTCATTGAATCACGAGAAGCTGACCAGCTTACTTACCGAACTTGATAATGTTTCTGGGCGTATGCCAAAAGGCAATTTAAAGGCGCATTTAGCCACCATTCAAAAATTGGGTGAGCTTACTGATTTACGCGATAAAGTAAATTATATCTTAAATCTAGAAACTGACGATACGTGGCTTACCCGAGCGCAAAAAGCATTAAAGCATGGTTGCCCGCTCAGTTGCGCCTTAGTTGAGCGTCAACTTGCTAGTTCAAAAGGTAAAAGTTTAGGCGAATGTTTTCAAATGGAACTGGGTATGTCGGTTCGCTGTGGTGAAGTCGGCGAGTTTCAAGAAGGTATTCGTGCGTTACTGATTGATAAAGACGGCGCGCCTAATTGGCAGTTTAAAACGCTTGAACAGATCCCAGATGAATTAGTCGAGAGTTTTTTTGTTCAACGTTGGGATCACGACTCACATCCACTAAAACAACTTACACAAGGATAATGTTATGTCACTTTCTATTGGTTTTATTGGTTTAGGTAACATGGGTGGCCCAATGGCTGCCAACTTAGTTAAAGCGGGTCATCAGGTTAAGGTGTTTGATTTAAACCGAACGGTCGTAAATCTACTTGCTGAAAATGGCGCGATCGCCGCGGATGATGCTAAACATTGTGCAACGGATGTTGATGTATTGATCAGCATGCTACCGGCCAGTAAGCACGTTAAGTCACTTTATTTAGGTGATACCGGACTTGTACATATTTTAGCAAAGTCAACGTTAGTAATTGATTGTTCAACGATTGATGCAGCATCAGCACGCGACGTAGGCGCTGAGCTTAGTGAACATGGTATCGACTTTGTTGACGCGCCGGTATCCGGTGGTGTTGCCGGTGCAACGGCAGGTACACTGACCTTTATCGTCGGTGGTGGCGATGAGCAATTTGCTAAGGCCCAGCCGGTGCTTGCTGATATGGGTAAAAATATCTTTCATGCAGGTGATATTGGCGCAGGACAAGTCGCAAAAATTTGTAATAACATGCTATTGAGTATTCTTATGGCGGGAACCAGTGAAGCAATTCAAATGGGTATAAATAATGGCCTTGACGCAAAAGTGCTGAGCGACATTATGACCGCCAGCTCTGGTCGTAACTGGACCCTTGAGCTTTACAATCCTTGCCCAGGTGTGATGGCCACAGCCCCGGCTAGTAATGATTATAAACCAGGCTTTATGGTTGATTTAATGGCTAAAGACCTAGGTCTTGCGATGGAAGCCGCGCAGCAAAGTAATTCAGTAACCCCGATGGGGTCAATGGCTAAAAACCTTTATACCATGTTGCAACACCAAGGTGCGGGCAGCGAAGACTTTAGTGCCATATTTAAATTATTCTCGAAGGAGTAACAGGTGGAAATTAAAAATAATACCGTGGTGATCACCGGTGGCGCACAAGGCTTAGGATTTGCAATGGCGCATAAACTTGCGTCGCTTGGTGCTAATATTGCGTTAATTGATATGCAACAAGCGTTGTTAGATGATGCAGTTGCTGAGCTTAGCCAACATGGTGTAACTGTAAAAGCCTATGTTGCCAATGTGACTGATGAATATGCGGTGGTAAATACATTTAATACCATCAATACAGATTTTGGTCATATTGGTGTATTGATAAATAATGCCGGTATTTTACGCGATGGTATGTTTATCAAAGCTAAAGAAGGCAAAGTGGTTGCAAAAATGGCGCTTGATCAATTTAAGTCAGTGATTGATGTAAACTTAACCGGCGTGTTTTTAGCGGGGCGTGAAGCTGCATGTCATATGATTGAATCGGGTAAAGGTGGCGTGATAGTTAATATGTCGAGTGTTGCTCGTGCAGGTAACATTGGTCAAACTAACTACGCTGCGTCGAAAGCGGGTGTGGTAGCGATGACTACAGGTTGGGCAAAAGAGCTTGGCCGTTTTGGTATTCGTGTAGGTGCCATTGCACCAGGCGTTATTCGTACTAATATGACTGATGCTATGAAACCAGAAGCCAAGCAGCGTATGCTAGCAGTAACACCCGTAGGGCGCTTTGGTGAAGCGGATGAAATTGCGCACACAGCGCAGTATATTATCGAAAACGACTTCTTCACCGGTCGCGTGGTTGAGATTGACGGCGGTATTCGTTTGTAAGTAAACCTTTTTTAAGTGTAATAAAACGGCAAGCCTCGGCTTGCCGTTTTTGTTTTATAGCTTAATTGGTTAATAAAGTAGCATTTTAAATGGTGCTGTATATATATACAGTGCTTTTTTATTTGTCAGTAATAGCTTAACTATTTGAGCTGTAATTCATCTAGCGCTTCCTATTTTAGTTGTCATAGTTGCGATGAACTTCTACTATTAATTATCTATTTGTTCTTATAATGATAAGCACCTTCAGGGATCAAACATACATGATTGAGATAAACGAACAGATACTGAAAGATATAAATAGAAATTTTATTATTCCTCCTAAACCTGAAATATTAACTGAGTTACAAAATTTAATAGCAACTGGCGATGCGCCTATTGCTGATGCCGCTAAGGTAGTGGTAAAAGATTTAGCAATTTCATCAGCAATACTAAAAATAATAAATTCTCCTGCTTATGGCTTATCCCGTACTGTGGCTGATATAAAACAAGCCGTGATGTTTCTTGGTTGGGACGGAGTCAATGCGCTTGCACAGGGCTTGAAATTAAAAGAAATGTTTGCAACCGATAACAGCTGTATTAGTTTAGAAAGATTTTGGGATACTTCAACCGAGATTGCTAATATAAACATGATGATAGGTCAGCGTCTTAAAAAACAGATAGCCATAGAGCCCTTGTATACGCTTGGGCTTTTTCATGATTGTGGTGTGCCTCCTATGGCAATAAAATATGATAATTATTTAACCGCTTTACACTGCGCTAATCAAACAGACAAAGAAACTATTATTGAGATTGAAGAGCGTTTATATAAAACAAACCATGCAGTTGTTGGCTATTATTTTGCTAATAGTTGGCATTTACCAAAAGAGATATGTCAGTTAATCCTCAACCACCACAATGCAGCTATTCTTGCTGAGGTGACAGATACAGATGAGCAAATCTGCTTTGCTATTTTGAAAATGTCTGAAAACTTAGTGACTATGGTCAGACGAGGCTCGCCTATACCACAGTGGGGTATTATAGAATCAAAAGTCTTAGATGTACTGCATTTGAATGATGATGAGTATTGTGACTTACAAGAGGACGTTATTGATTTTTTAAACAGTTGCTCATAAATAATTAATTAAGGTTCTTGGCTTTCGCCTCAGCTATCGTTTAGTGCCAATGTTAGTCCAGTTTTTAGCACTATATTTCTACTTGCTTGGGCACCTTACTGAGCAGCCTAATAACCTTGAGCCGCTGTTACCTTGGAACATTGAGTAAACTAGGTGTTGTTAGCTATACGCTTACCGTATAAGCTCGAAAACAAAAGGAATTAACATTGCGCTAGGCAATGACTTAGATTCACAAGGTTTAGTATCATTGAGAAATATTTGGATACATATTCATTACGGGAGATGACCCGCCAATTGCACTTTCTGTTAATAAAAAGTGCATCATGGGTGGTGTGGGGACTGGAGGTTAGAGACCTCCGGCTACCCGATTATAAGCCATTTTTTACCACCAAATTCTAGCGTGAATAGCCAAAGAAAAAAGAATGTAAGCGACGCCGAATAAACACCAAAACACCTTAGGAAATTGAAGGTATTTAACACTTAATAGTGCTGCGCTACCAATAAGCACCAACCCAATAAACAAAGTAGGATTTGGGAAAGTATCATAGCCATGCCCTTCATCCACAGACGGAATTGGGGGAATAGCTAGGAACAATGCACCAAAAACCATTAGAACTATGCATGTTTGGTAGACCGCTGATTTCAAACTTTTCCCCATGGCTTATAACAGCTTATTGAACATCATTTTGGTGGTTTATAACACACCAAAACGGCATGTATTACATACTCTGATAATTTCACCAATAATTACTTTTGTAAACAAGTAATTAAAATAGTACGAATTCAAAGCTTGTTATTTTGCACCAAAACGACGGTTAATAATGTTATTGGACAAAATTAGGATCCTACTCATCAAAACAAGAATAAGTTTAACTTTTACCTATGACCGCTTATCGTTCAAACTTGCCTTACAAATTTAAAAACTCTTAGCACTACATTCGCAATATCCCTAATAAATGTAGAGCACTTTCGATGTTGTATTAATGGCAAAAAGATATAGTACTCACTCAGAGTTTTTGGATTTAACAATTTCATGCTTCAGCCTGTTAGTAGCTCAACACACGGATTCTAAGATCTATCAGAAAAAACCAAATAGGCAACATTAACACCACCTCTGTAGCCCTTGCTAAATATGACTCTCTATTCCAGCCTTGTAAGAAAGCATTCCAATTTTGGAATAAAAAGAACATAATTTTGAGATTAAAAACTCAAACATCTATGCAGGTTCTCTTTATCCTGTATAAATCATCAGCCATGCAGTCTGGCTTTACTACCGTTTCACATTGAGCTTTGGGGTATCGAAGAATGACTTGATCTCGAAGTATTATTGTAAGTTACAAAACTATTCGTCAATGGTACAGAAAGTATGATCCAGAAGCGTAAAGATAAAAAAGCGGCAATGCGTTTCTTTAAAAAATTGCTCAAGGAGTTGAAAGGAGCACCAGTTAAAGTTGTTATGGATAAACTACGCAGTTACACCGCAGCTCAAATAAATTTAATACCAAATGTTAAACACTCTGCCGTGCAATATGAAAATAACCGATGTCAGTTATCACATCAGCCTACTCGACAACATGAACGGCAGATACGTAAGTTTAAATCACAGGGGCAAGCCTAGCATTTTTTAAGTTGTCATGAAGTGGTAAATAATCTCTTTGACTTGGTTGTCATTTACTCAAAGCTAGCCAGTATAGATTTTTTCGTTAACGATCCTTTGCAGAGTGGAATAGGGTTAGTTGCGTCCAAAATTTAAGTTAAGGAGTATTCTGTCGAATTTAATTAGCTCCCGCTGATAAGTTGACAATACTCTGTCGGCCTTTACATGGGGATTCATGGATACAGCTTGTAAGTAAATTAATGATCTGTGCTGAAGAAATGCAAAGCTCCTTTTCTTGGCTCTCGGTCATAAAATAAAAGTCAGCTTCAAATATTTTGCTAAGCAATGTACCTCCAAGGCAAGTGACTTGATTTTATGATCCAATACATGCTTTTAAACGTATGAATATTTTGAATTTTTAAATAGTGGTATGTTATGTGGTTTAGTTCAAATAAGACAGAAATAATGGCAGAGCAAGTAGTTATCACTCATAAAGACGCTGCAGTCATTGTTGATCGAGAGCAGAGGGTTATTGCCAGCAATCAGGCTTACGGTTTTTTAAGCCAAAAATATAACAAACCAGATGATCGTCAAGCCCTTACTTTCTTGTTGAAGCATCACGACAAAAGTAGTGATTACATCAAAGGCGATAAAGGGTTGCACTTTAAGTTGCAAACAACACCTCTTACGATTAAGCACCTTGAGTCTTGTGTGCTCTATGTTTTTGAACCAGTCACTGAGCAGATTTTGGCTGAGCTAAATTGGCAAAAATTAATCGGTTTAGGCCAAGATTCGTATGCGGTTTTTGATATGAATAACAAGCTTGTTACAGCTAACTTTGATTCAATAAATAGTGATTCTCTGTATTTAGACCAGAAAGACCCCCAACTACTAGAAGTTCTTAATAGGGCTTCTAACAGCGAGGATTGCTTACTTTGTTTATCTGAAAAGCAAGATGTTTATGTTCATGTTCATCATCACTTTCTTAATTCAGAAAACGAAAAATTAAGTGCTTTTGTTCTATCTAAACGATCTGATAATACCAATAACGAACAGCTCAAATTGCTTTCTCAGGTGGTCAGTAATACAAGTACAAGTGTATTGATCACGGATAAAAATGGTTTTGTCGAATATGTCAATCCAGGCTTTGAAACTTTATCAGGATATACCTTGGAAGAAGTGAAAGGGAAGAAGCCAAGTGTTTTTTTGCAAAGGGAGCAGACGGACAAAGAAACCATTAAGCGAATTTCAAAAAACTTAAAAGCACGACAGCCTTTTTACGAAGAAATATTGAATTTTGATAAGAGTGGCGTGCCTTACTGGATCGTTTTGTCGGTGAATCCTATTTTTAACAAATATGGTGAACACACTGGCTTTGTTGGTGTTAGCTCTGATGTGCGTGAAATTAAACGACAAGTATTGGAGCAAATTAATCAAAGAGATGCCATCAGTAGTCATTCAGCGGTGTTGGAATTTAACCAAAATGGCCAGTTCATTTCGGCGAATGATTATACGAAAAAGCAGCTGCATATTGAGAATGACGCTCAAATACAATCGGTGATTGGTAATTTAAAAGACTACCTAGATAAACCACGTATTCAGAAATTTGAAAAAGGTGAAGCCACAGAAGTAATGATAAAACTGAATCATAATGGCGCTGAGGTGGTATTAGATTGTGTCATTTCGTCAATAACGGATTTAAATGGTGATATTTCTAAGTACGTTGTTTTTGGCAGCAATGTGTCATCTCGAAATAAACTTGTTAGTGAAACTCATCATTCTATGTCGTCGGTTCTTGGCAAGATCCAGGCAACCGTTACAACTATAAATGCCGTAGCTGATCAAACGAATTTATTGGCTTTAAATGCTGCGATCGAAGCTGCGAGGGCTGGTGAAGCGGGAAGAGGTTTTGCAGTGGTGGCTGACGAAGTCCGTAATTTAGCCAAAACTTCAAACGAAGCCGCGGTTCAGATAGGGTTATTAATCAATGAGACACAATCTCATGTTGATCAACTATCGACATTTTTGCAGGAATAAACATTGCGCTAGACAATAACTACTTAGCTTTACAAGGTTTAGTGTCATTGAGAGATATTTGAATCAATATTCATTACGGAAGATGAACCGCCCATTGCACTTTCTGTTAATAAAAAGTGCATGATGAGTGGTGTGGGAGCTGGAGGAGATCTCCGGCTACCCGATTAGGCCAATTCTTGAATACCATATTTACGCTCTCTCTTCTCGAAAGCATAACTCCCACCTTCCAAAATATTACAAATCTCTGCTCTTATCCCTATGTTTTCTTTAACATTACCGTCTTCAACAGAACCTGAAGTGTAGCGGATACTCTCACCTTGGTTATCAGCGATAATAATTTGTTCAGCATCGGTATTTACCACCAAATTTGCATTATGAGTAACTATAATAACTTGTCGGTATTTCTTAATTTTCCTAAAAAGGGGAACCAGCTGTGACATAATAAATTCATTATCTAAGTCATCCTCTGGCTGATCAAATACAAATGGACTACCGAACGGGTCTGTTGCTAATTTTAAACAAACGTAGAATGTACCCCTTTGACCTACAGATAATTTATTTACTGTTTTACCTTTGTACTGGAAATCTGCATTAGCATAAAGATATCTTCTAATATTTGAAGGTGAGTAGAGGTAATTTAACAACTCAAATCGTCCTCCCTTATTAAAGAACTCAGGCTTCCAAAAGAACTCTTCAATACTTGTAGGAGCTCCATCACAGTTGATAATTTTTTCCCCGGAAAGCAGTTTAAAAAAGTCATCAATTGATCTTACGCAAAATGTTTCTTTCAACCGTTCAAATGTCGATTTTTCACTTGTGCTTCTAAACTTTCCACGATTTAGGCATTCTTCAATTCCACTGTAGAAATGATTTACATTAAATACGACACGACCATTAATATGTATGTCTGAAAGAATCTCCTGTACTAATTCATTTTGCTCATCATTCCAATTGGGCTGTTTTATCTTAAGATTTTGAAAGGCCTGATCTATATTGTCTTTTTGGTAATCAATGTACTCTTTGTACTTTAATGCAAGTTCACCACGCTCTTTAACAAACGCTTGATAATCCATCGTCTTTTGGTTTATCTCATCTAATTTTGATGACGCCAGATCAATAGATTTTTGATATTCAGTCACTTTGCTTAACAAGGATGATATATCTTGATTGATACCTTGTTGTCTAAACTGGCTTGCTATTTCACTATTTGATTCTGTTAGTGCTTCTATTTCTTTATTGCATATATCAATATTTTTGCTAATAGGATATTTAATCAAAGAATCATCAATCAATGGCGCTTGATTGGTTGAGCATAGATTGGTATTTAAGAGTGTAATTTTTTGATTTATTTCTATTGCGTGCCGATTCAAAAGAGCTAAAGTGCTTCTTGCTTCGTCAATGAAGTTATTTTTTTCGTTAATATTCTTTGAGTTCTTTTGATATTGTTCAATTAACAGCTTATTTTGTGGATTGGTAAGTGTTCCAATTAACTGAGTATTATTGTCGATAACGCTTTGTTGATATTGTTGCGTATTAACACGCTGATTTTGAGAGTCAACATCTTCCCAATATTCAACGAACGTGCGATATTTACTCAGGTTATTTGATATTTCAGAACTGGTAACAGAATCAAATTCCACACCATGAATTCCTAACATTCTTTTAATTTCGCCACTTAGGTCATCAGGCTTTTGGCTAAAGTGTTGCACATCTCCTTGTGAAACATGCAAATAGGAGTAGGTATTTGCCGATGAATCGAACTTTAAAACTGTTCCATCACCTTGATCTAGTTCAACGCAAAGGCTTTCTCCACTTACTCTTCGTGCATTTGAGTGCTCAGATTGATGATTGAATCTTGAATGCATCGCATCTAAAAAAAGACTTTTACCTGTCCCTCTACCGCCCACTATTGTGACTAGGTTTGGATTTAATGGGATAGTTTGACTAAAAAAGTTAATATCCTCTCCAGCAAATACCTTTCCACCTAACTCAACTGATTTAAACCAAGGCTTTATGTATGTGTTTTCGACAAAGTCGTCAGTTTGCTGAACTCTCAAATCTGGCTCAATAATAGATTGCCTTAAGCCTTCAAAGGTTGGTTTAGCCTTAACCCAAGAGTACATTGTTCCGATATCTTCCAACTTGTGAGCATCTGAAGCATGAAATACCGGCTTTTGTTTTGCAGATGGATATCTATCCTCTTTAAGGAAAAAGTTCCTGTCTTGAGGTCGGCCTAAGATAATTTGGCACCGTTTCTCTATTTCTAGTGCAACAGCTAGAGACCTCCCTTCCTTCATATCAGGTCTAAAGCCACCATAACCATTTGGGCAAGCAGCTATTAAAAAATCAACTCCGAACTTTAAGTTATTATTTAGATGAGCTATCAATGAATCAAATTTTACAAACGCTTCAGATGTTTTAGTTTGGGATTCAGTAAAAGACTGTTGGGAGCAATAGATATGCTTACCGTCAGAAGTTGTATTGGAGATGGGAAGTGTGGATAAAATGCTGTTTATCTGCTGGGTGCTAATATTTTCCGAAAATATACAATGAACGTTAATCCACTCACCATCCTTATTTTGTTGATCAATACGAAATTCTAGGTTTCCTAGGACTGTATGTTCAACGCCTTTCTCTTGAAACTTTTCTCTGATTTCACCTAATTCATTATCTTTAAAGAAAAAGTAATTGGTAATCCCGGTTAGGCTAAGTTTTGAAGAGATTATTTTGTCAACAAACTCATCTATAGTAGAAGCCCCATATTCATTAGCCTGATGAGTATATGGAGAGTGAATGTGTAAATCCCATTTACCCCAAATTGATCCAATCATTTAATCTCCTTGATTTTTAACTGTTGCCAAGTACGCACATAGGTCTAACAGCTTATTAAACACCATTTTGATGGTTTATAAACCCCAAAACGGCATCTATTACATATTCTGATAATTCCACCAATAATTACTTTTGTAAACAAGTAATTAAAATAGCAAAATTCAAGGCTTGGTATTTTGCACCAAAACGGCGGTTAATAATGGCTGATAGCTGATAGCTGATAG